>JBGCEA010000200.1:0-8098 GCA_045105915.1 Nitratireductor sp. | reverse complement strand
TCCAAACTCTAAATTTGAAGGCCGAGCTAATGTGTTGGTCTTTGCAAATTCTGAAACGGCAAGTGCGGTGAAAAACAGCTTTAAAACCATCGCAAATGGTATCGAAGTTGGGCCAATTTTAATGGGCATGGGCAATAGAGCGCATATCGTAAACCCATCAATTACCACACGCGGCTTAATCAACATTGCAGCGCTTGCAGGAACGCCAGTTTCTAACTACGCTTAAGATCAACCGCAACTTTGGGAGAAGCACATGTCAAAATATATTTTTATTTATCATGGTGGAAAGCAATTTGAATCTAAAGAAGAAGGCATGGCGCACATGCAAGCTTGGCGCCAATGGATGCAAGGTTTGGGCGATGCTATAATAGATCCAGGCACACCTGTTGGAAAATCTTATACAGTGAGTAAAGATGGCGTGGCGCAAGATGGCGGACCAAATCCAATGTCTGGTCTTACAACGATCACAGCCGAGAACATTGATGAGGCATGCAAATTAGCTTCTGCCTGCCCTCACTTAAATATTGGTGGCACGATTGAAGTGGCCGAGGCCATGGACTTACCAATGGAATAAACGCGCGAAAAGCGCCTGACACAAGCCTTGGTGCACAAGTACTGTACCAAGGCTATTTTCTACGATCCAATATTTTTTGCTCTTTTACAGGCTCTGTTTTGCCAGAGACATCTTGACGCCAGAGCATAGCTGGCCACTGTTTCATGGCATAATCACATGTTGCATCAATTCCAAATTTATCGGCGTTGGCCTGCATATAACCCCACCCTTCTTGATAAATTTTACCATTGGCATATTTAGAAATATCCGCCACATTATTAAAACCAGCAGCTTCTTTTAAATGATACCAATAACGCTTACCGCGATAGACACCGGGGCAGGTTTTAATGCTCCATTCCCATATACCATGTCTATAAAGGCCCTTTGCTTGACCATCAGTAATAGCAAAAGATGTGTTGCTTGAGAGCATTAGAGCAACAGTAAAGCCCGCTAAAATATTGATTTTAAACTTCATTACGCCACCACCTTTCTCAACGCCATAAGTCATTTCGCAACAGCCATAGCTGAAACGAGAATAGTTTAGTGAAACTAGATTGCGCGAAACTTGTGTAAAACTGGTGCATTAGTATTAAAAAACACACCAGAAACAAAAAAGGCGATGATAAATGACCGCCTTTTAAATTCTATTTATATGAGACTTACTGGCTCATATATGCAGGTAGCCAAAGTGCAATTTGTGGGAAGATAAAGATCAAAGTTAGTCCAATTAACTGCACCACCATGAACTGCATCATGCCTAGATAGATGTCTTTTAGATCCCATTCTGGCGCTACGCCTTTAAGGAAGTAAGCCGACAAGGCAACTGGCGGAGAGAGCCATGCAGTTTGCAAATTCACGGCAACCAAAATACCAAACCACACCATCAAGTCATAGCGTTCAAGGCCATGCACATCTAGCTGCTCAACTGTTGGTAGCAAGATAGGAACAACAATCAAAACAATAGGAACCCACTCTAGCGGCCATCCAAGCAAGAAGATAAGACCCATCACTAAGAGCAGAATGAAGTAAGGAGACATATCAAGGCCTAACAACAATTCTGTCATCATTTTTGGTGTACCAAGAGCACTAAATTCTGCACCAAAGAAGTTTGACGCAGCCACCAAGAACATAATCAATACAGTGATTTCTAGTGCCTTGATAAGGCTGTCAAAGAAGCTTGGGAATGTGAATTTTCTGTAGCCAATAGATAGCAATATCGCACCAAAGGCACCCATTGCAGCAGCTTCAGCTGGCGTTGCAAATCCGAGTAGAATTGAACCCAATGCAAAAGATATCAAAATCGTTGGCGGCATTAGGCCTGCAAAAAACTCATCCCAAAGATCAGAAAAGTAAAATCCTCCATCTGCTTCTTTTTGATAAATCGCACGGCCTAAAAAGCCCAACAATGCTGTTATAATAGCTAATGCAATAGCCGTGTAAGAATATGAACCACCTTCGCCAGCTGTCGCATATACCATATAAAAATGGAATAAAATGGCGACAGGAACCAAAATTCTCAAGGCGTTCAAATTTCTATAGGCCATTCTAGCTAAGAAACACACAACGATTAGAACCAGCAAACCTGCAAAAGGTACAACACCACCAAATGCGCCGCCCATGCCAAGGCCAAACACACGACAGATTGTCAAAATACCTAAGCAAATTAGAGCAACCTCAGCACCATAAAATTTAGATGTCTCAGGTTGATCTTCATCAGAAAGAATTGGCCCTAAACTTGGGTTTAGCCAACAGCGGCCCAAAGTATATACCAAATACAAAGTTGCTAAGATTGCACCTGGAATAAAGGCCGCTCTAAACAAATCTAAGGTAGAAACTTCAAGCACGGGCCCCATAACAATCAACATGATTGAAGGAGGAATTAGGATGCCTAATGTACCACCCGCTGTAATTGTACCAGCGGCAAGCTGAACATTATATCCAGAGCGGGTCATTGTAGCTCCCGCCATAATGCCAAGCAGCGTAACAGAAGCGCCCACAATACCTGTTGCAGCTGCAAAAATTGTCGAAACAATCAACACCGCAATATATAAAGAGCCTCGAACACGAGCCATGATCATTTGGATTGAGGAGAATAAACGCTCCATCAAACCAGCAGCTTCCATAACAATGCCCATTAATACAAATAGCGGCACCGCCATGAGTTGGTCATTGAGCATGGTTGAGTTGGTATTCAATGTCATCAACAAAGTGGTTAGCTTAAAGTTCGCACCCCAAATACCAAACACGAATGCTAAGAATATAAGCGTGAATGAAATTGGAAAACCAATAAAGATCACAAACAACATGCCACCTAACATAATCAAACCAATAATAGGTTTAGGAAGGTTTGGTCGCGCTGCTAGCAGCTCAGTAAACCATTCGCCACCTGGAACAGTATTTGGAGCAAAAATGGCAAGAACCAACCATGTTAGAGCAATTAGATAAATTGGTAAGGCACGAACAAAATAGCGTTCACGTTCCTTGCCCATTTTATGGAAAGCTCTGAAAATTTCTGGAATACCTTGCAATAAGAGCAAGAAGCCACCTACCGGCATTGCAGTTCTTGCTGGCCACAACAACGGCCCCCAAGCACTGTCGATTTGCATGGTTTCACCAGTAGAAAACGCCAGCCACCAAAACTGTGCAGATACAACAGTAAAGAAGATCATCGAAGGTATGAAGAACAATAAATAAAGGCTGGCATCTACTGTGGCCTGCGTTTTATCTGTCCAATTTCGATATAAAAAATCCGCTCGAATATGCACGCCGCGCATCAGGCCGTAACCTGCTGCAGCCATAAACATAACACCAGCAATCATTCGGCTTGTATCGTAAACCCATAAAGTTGGCCCAAGCCCCAGCGCTTTTGCAAGACCTCCAAAACCAGCATCAATTAAGACAGCATCAAGATTACGAGACAAAACCTCATACACCACAACAGCAATCAATGGCACCATTAACAATGCAATTAACTGACCAGCGCGGTGGTTGATAATATCAATAGCGCCAGTAATAGGACGTTGCCATGATGTCATATCATCTGGCGTTTGACCTGGAACAAAGTTATTGCGTTCAGCAATCAGCTCATCTGCAATTTCCAATTTATTTGGATCTACCTCTTCGGCCATTCGTACCTCCCATTTGTATGAATTTTTATACCTTTTTAAAAAGGCTTCATATTTGATGAAGCACTTTTAAAAAGATAAAAAGAGACGCGAGGCTGTGTGCCCCGCGTCAATATTATTTTATTTTAGAGTGTCAGCGTGTGCTTTACCCAATGAAGCGTTTGATGCTTGCGCACCAGCCCAAAATGGAACTGCAATATCAGCAAAGTCTTTTTGTGACTGCCAAACTTCTGCGAAGAATGCATTCTCGTCAGCAGCTTTTTGCAATGATTTTTTAGCAGCAGCCATATACTCTGTGAAGTAATCAGCAGGTGTATCTTCTAAGATAACGCCGTGATTGTCAGTCAGGTCTTTTAGAGCCTTACCATTTTCATAAATGCGGTAAGACATAGACTTAGACAAAGATGCATTTGCAGCAACTTCAAGAGCTTTCTTTTCAAGATCGCTCAAGCCGTTGTAGAAATCGCCATTCACGTACATGTCAGCGTTAACAACAACTTGGTGCAGGCCTTGTAGGTAGTAGTGCTTAAGCACTTTTTGGAAACCAAACACTGAGTCTGGCTTAGGGCAGCACCATTCAGCCGCATCAATTGTACCTTTTTCAAGCGCTGGTAAAATATCACCACCACCCATAGCAACAGCAGGAACACCGATTTCAGCATAAGCCGCGCCAACCATTCCTGGAGGTGCACGGAAACGCATTTTGCGGAAGTCATCCATTGATTCAATCGGCTTAGGGAACCAGCCCAAAGCTTCAGGACCCACAGGCTGCAACATAAATGCTTTTACGTTAACGCCCATTTCGTCCCAAAGACGGTCATAAAGCTCTTTACCGCCACCAAATTGGAACCATGATAGGAATGCAATGTTGTCCATGCCAACACCAGCACCAGCTACAGGCGCACCAAATAGGTTAGCAGCAACGTGCTTACCACCCCAATAGTGTGTCCAAGCAAAGCCACCTTCAACAAGACCAGCATCTACTGCATCCATAATGTCGCGTGGGCCAACAACGGCACCAGCAGGTAGCACTTCAATTTTCAATGAACCATTTGTCAAAGCTGATACATCGTCACCAAATGCATTTAGCATTACAACTTCATCTGCAGTTGTTGGTAGAACAGACTGAATGCGAAGTACTTTTTCAGCAAACGCTGAAGACGCCACAGCGGTAAGAGCAACAGCAGTTGCCGCAGCCGTGATGGCCATTTTTTTAAGGTTAAACATAAAGTTTCCTCCCGTTACATTTTGCCTTCAATATCTGTTCCCTGATCTGTCCTTGAAGGCATAGTGCCAGACCAATTTATGGGAATCAGTAACCGAGAATTTGTGTAAAATTTCCTCCTCCACACAAATTCTCGAATTTCTTAAAACCTAATCAAACGCCGGGTATTCCTCCCATTGTATTGATATAAGCTAATATTCCTCGATCAGCATCAAAGATGCCTTTATAGATCATTTCACCAGCCACCCATAACAAGATGACCAACCCAAGCCATGAGATCCATGGATATTTGGTTAGTAATTTCATGATCAAAGTTGCAAAAAATGCCATTGCAATAATCGCAATTGCAAGCCCTACAACCAACTTGGTTTGATCGCCATCTGCAATAGCCGCAACAGCTAAAACATTATCGATAGACATCGAAACGTCAGCCAGTGTTATGGTCCATAAAGCTGAAGCTAAAGAGCGTCTTGGTGGCCCTGTATATCCCTCATCGTCATGCGAAGCTGTTTCCATCGCATTGGCGGCCGCTTCATCTTTATTGTGTTTAATTTCGTTATAAAATGTCCAGCAAACCCATAGCAGCAACAACCCGCCAACCAATAGCAAGCCTGGAACACCCAGCAATTTTGTGGCCACAATCGCAAACACAATGCGCAGCAAAGCCGCCACAACCATGCCAAATAAAATGGCTTTCTTTCTAAGCTCTGGCGCTAAGCTAGCAGCGGCCATACCAATAATTAGTGCATTGTCACCAGACAATGTAATATCTAGGAGAATAATTTTCCCGTAATCTAAAACCTGATCCCACATTTAATGTGCATCCTCTAAAATTAAATTCGACGCCTTTTCGCCAATCATAATGGCAGGCGCATTCGTGTTTCCGGAAACGATCATTGGCATGATGGAGCAATCTGCAACACGCAGCCCTTCCACCCCATTTACTTTCAATCTTGGGTCAACCACAGCTCTATCGTCCTTGCCCATCTTACAAGTGCCAGTTGGGTGATAAATAGTCGAGGCTGTATTTCTCGCCCAATCTAATAAACCATCATAATCATCATCAGCTATGTGCTTACCCGGCGAATATTCTTCAACAATCATATCGTTAACTGGCTTTTGGCGGCAGATGCGTCTTGCAACCCTAATACCTTCAACAATAGTGTCTTGGTCCAATTTAGTAGATAAATAATTTGGATGAATATCTGGGTAGTCTTGCGCTTTATTAGAACGCAATAAAATTTCGCCGGTGCTTTCTGGGCGCAACTGCAATACAGAAGCCGTAAACGCATCAAACTGATCCGCACCACGTGTTGGATCATTCGCACTAAAGGGCTGTATGTGAAATTGAATGTCTGGCGTTTCTAACTCAGGTCGAGTTTTCAAATAACCCGTTCCCAAACTAGCAGCCATTGTCATAGGGCCAGAGCGCGATACTGCATATTGAGCTCCAATTTTTGCCTGATTAATCATACCACGAGTTCTGGTGTTTATCGTTGGCACATTACATTTATAAACTGGGCGTGCTTGCAAATGATCTTGCAGGTTTTTGCCAACACCTTTTGAAGCAACAAGCGTATCAATGCCAATGTCCTGCAAATGTTCACTAGGTCCAATACCAGAAAGCATTAAAGTTTGAGGAGAGCCAATTGCCCCTGCACTCAATACAACTTCTTTTCGTGCTTTAATTGTAAGCTTCTTGCCGCCGCGCATACCTTCAATGCCTACAGCTTTTTTATTTTCAAAGATCACACGGTTTGTGTGAAAATTTGTAAACAGCTCAACATTTTTGCGTTTAAGTGCTGGCTTTAAAAATGCTTTTGCAGAACTGCATCTTAGGCCATTTTTTGCAGTTAATTGAAAATAACCAACGCCATCTTGCTGGCTGCCATTATAATCGGCATTATATGGGTAACCTGCTGCTTGAGCAGCGCTTACCCACGCATCAACAATTTTCCATGACTTTTTAGAATGCGTAACAGAAAGCGGCCCGTTACCCCCTCTATAGTCATCTTCACCATCTTCCCAGCTCTCAGCGCGTTTAAACAATGGTAAAACATCGCTCCAACCCCAGCCAGTATTTCCCATTTGTTGCCAGTGATCGTAATCTTGTGCTTGGCCGCGCACATATAGCAAGCCATTGATAGAACTTGAACCGCCCAGCGTTTTACCACGAGGCCAGTTCAAAGACCTACCGTTTAAACCTGGATCTTTTTGAGTTTCATACATCCAGTTAAGCGCAGGGTTTTGAATGGTTTTGAAATAGCCAACAGGAATGTGGATCCAAGGACTCACATCCTTGCCACCCGCTTCAACAACAGCAACTGTAAATCGTCCATTCTCAGAAATTCGGTTCGCAATTACACAACCCGAAGAACCTGCACCAACGATAATATAGTCAAATTCCACTCAAAATCCTTTAAAAACAAATTAATTTCAAAAAATGGGACTTTTTGTCTCGATATTATATAAAAACATGATTATATTATCTTCGCAAGTCAATTTTCTTCATATTTAATAAATATTGGGGGACGAAATGAACGACGCCATATTAGACAAAGAAGGCATAGCAATGAACGATGAACTGAATGAGAGCCGTATTCCAACAAATTTGAGGACTTTGCTTATTTTAGAAACTGTCGGAAACTCTGACGTTGCACTGTCTCCAACTGAGATAAATCACGATATTGGATTGCCAAAGCAAACCATTCATCGGCTTTGCAAAACATTAGTCCAAGAAGGCTTTTTAGTCTACGAACAGCATGGCAGTAGACTTCGCCCAGGGCGCCGCCTTAGAAACTTTTCTGCGGGCATTTTGCAAAGCTCAAGGTTCCATATACTGCGTCACCAAGTTTTGACCGACATTGGCAAAGCCACAGGCGAGACTGTAAACTTTGTAATGCCTGAAGATGATGGCATGAACTATGTAGATAGAGTTGAAGCCGATTGGCCTTTTAGAGTGCAGTTACCTATTGGTACGCACGTACCATTTCATTGCACTGCCAGCGGCAAGGTATTTTTATCGTCGCTTCGCAAAAAGCATCAAAGAACATTTATACATTCTGTTTCGTGGGAAAGAAGAACTCCCAACACATTTACCGATCCAGAAAAGCTTATTGAAGAATTGAGAAACATCTCAAAACAAGGTTACGCGCTCGATTTAGAAGAATTCATGGAAGGCATGGTTGCGATTGC
>JBGCEA010000199.1:0-8858 GCA_045105915.1 Nitratireductor sp. | reverse complement strand
CCAATAAACAAAGCAATTATCGCTAACAATCTATCTCTAGCAAAATCACGTCTTCAAACATTAGATCAAATATTCGAAGATCGCCTTTATGTAGAAATACAAAGACACGGCACACAAGATGATCCTCAAGAAGAGGTCTATGAAAATCCGCTCCTACAATTGGCATACGATCTTGAATTACCATTGGTTGCGACCAACCAAATCTATTTTCCGCAAAAAGATGATTACAACGCACATGATGCACTTATCTGCATTGCACAAGGTGTGGTAATCGATGCCGATGACAGAAGACGTTTAACACCTGAATATTCTTTTAAAAGCCAATCAGAAATGTTGGCACTTTTTGATGATTTACCAGAAGCAATTGAAAACACTTTAATCATCGCAAAAAGATGTTCTTATCGCGCACCAGAGCGCGATCCAATTTTGCCGCGCTTTGCAAATGTGCAAGAGGGCGCAAATGAAAAAGAAGCCCTTTTAGCAGAAGCAAATATCTTACGAGAAAACGCTCAAAATGGCCTAAAAGAACGCATACAAACACATGGCATAGCAGATGGCTTCTCAGAGCAAGACTATAATGATCGCCTAGATTATGAATTAGGCATTATTGAACAAATGGGATTCCCAGGTTACTTCCTCATTGTTGCTGACTTCATACAATGGGCAAAAAACCAAGGCATACCCGTTGGGCCAGGGCGTGGTTCTGGTGCTGGCTCGCTTGTGGCATTTGCGCTTACCATCACAGATATTGATCCGCTTCGTTTTGCACTTCTGTTTGAGCGCTTCTTGAACCCTGAACGTGTTTCAATGCCAGATTTCGATATCGATTTTTGCCAAGAACGCCGTGAAGAAGTAATCAAATATGTGCAAAAGAAATATGGACGCGAACAAGTAGCGCAAATTATTACATTTGGTTCGCTCCAAGCACGTGCGGTACTGCGCGATGTTGGGCGCGTATTACAAATGCCATACGGCCAAGTCGATCGCATTGCAAAACTAGTGCCCAACAATCCAGCTTCGCCTGTAACGCTAAAAGAAGCCATAGATGGCGAACAAAAGCTACAAGACGCGGCAAAAGAAGAAGCCATTATTGCGCGTCTTTTCGATATTGCAACAAGGCTAGAGGGGCTATATAGGCACGCCTCAACACACGCTGCTGGTATCGTGATTGGCGATAGAAAATTAGACGAACTCGTTCCGCTTTATCGAGATCCAAGATCAGACATGCCGGTCACTCAATTCAACATGAAATGGGTAGAGCCAGCAGGTCTCGTTAAGTTCGACTTTTTGGGTCTAAAAACACTTACAACCCTACAAGCGGCAGTCAAATTTGTGAGCCAACGCGATATTGAAGTCGATCTAGACACAATTCCAATTGACGATAAATCTACCTTTTCTATGCTCACCAGAGGCGAGACCATTGGTGTGTTTCAATTAGAAAGTGCAGGAATGCGCAAGGCGCTTATTGGCATGAAGCCAGATCGCTTTGAAGATATTATCGCGCTTGTGGCGCTTTATCGTCCTGGCCCCATGGAAAACATTCCAGTCTATAATGAGCGCAAAAACGGTGAAGCAGAAGCAGATTATTATCACCCCCTCATAGAAGACATTCTAAAAGAAACGCACGGCGTTATCATCTACCAAGAGCAGGTGATGCAAGTTGCACAAGTTATGGCGGGTTATTCGCTTGGCGATGCCGATCTTTTGCGCCGCGCTATGGGTAAAAAAATTAAAGCTGAAATGGATAAACAGCGATCCATTTTTGTAACAGGCGCGGAAAAAAACAAGATCAGCAAATCTAAAGCCAATGAGATTTTCGATCTCTTGGCTAAATTTGCCAATTATGGTTTTAACAAATCACACGCTGCAGCCTATGCGCTCGTCTCTTATCAAACCGCATATATGCGCGCGCAATATCCTGTTGAGTTTCTAGCGGCCTCTATGCAACTCGATTTGGGCAATACAGATAAATTGGCCATTTTTAGACAAGACGCAAAACAACACGATATTGAGATTGTGCCTCCAAGCATAAAAACATCTTTTGCAGGCTTTTCAGTTAAAGAAGAAAAGATATATTATGCACTAGCGGCCATAAAAGGTGTTGGCGAGGCGGCTGTTGCAAACCTTGTTGAAGAGCGCGAAACAAATGGCCAATTTACATCACTCGAAGATTTCTTCTCGCGCATAGATGTGCGCTTAGTAAATAAGAGAACCATCGAAAACCTAATTTGCGCTGGCGCTTTAGATTGCTTTGGTCACTCAAGAGAACAATTATTAGCTGGCATGGAGAGGCTAACAGGCCACGCAGCAAGACTGCAACAAGATAGAGAAAGCGGACAAAACGATATGTTCGGCTCTGCCTTTGGCGAAGACAATGCCCAAGAAACAAAAATTGAATTGCCCAATGTTACGCCTTGGCAAATTGCAGAAAAACTACAACGCGAATTTGCTTCAATGGGCTTTTATCTCTCTGCCCATCCACTCGATGAATATCGCGACCTAATGGAAAAAATGCGTGTGCAACTTTTTGCAGATTTTGAAACATCCGTGCGAGCAGGCGCCACGGCTGGGCGTTTGGCAGGCACGATCACTTCAAAACAAGAACGCAAAACCAGAACCGGCAAATCTATGGGTATTGTCACCATCTCAGATCCAACAGGCCAATATGAAGCTGTGATATTTGAGGAGGGACTAAATAAGTTTCGTGATTTTCTAGAGCCCGGCAATTCGGTTGTTCTTATGGTCGGCGCCGATATTAGAGAAGAGGGCGTGTCTATAAGAATACAAAGTGTAGATACGCTAGAAGCGCAAGCAGCACGCGAACAACGCAATTTACGTGTTTATCTTAAAGACGAGCAACCACTATCTTCGTTGCAAGAAATGTTTACTGGCAAAATGAAGCCACCAAGAGGTGATAGCCGTGTCTCTATGATCTTAATTCATGGCAATGGCGCTATGGAAGTTGAGATGATGCTAAAAGAGCGCTTTAAAATGACGCCGCAAGTTGCGAGCGCGATAAAGGCGGTGCCGGGCGTTTTAGAAGTAGAATTGATTTAATAACCAAACATACTCAAAAACATACCCACAAACAAAAAGCGCCCCATAATCTATGAGGCGCTTTAATATTTCATCTAATTTATATTACTTTTTGCGGCTGGCTTTTAAAGCCTGATCCAAATCAGCAATCAAATCATCTGCATCTTCAATACCAATTGATAAACGCACAACATCTGGCGCTGCGCCAGCTGCAGTTTTTTGTGCATCTGTTAGTTGGCTGTGTGTGGTTGAAGCAGAGTGAATAACGAGCGAGCGCGCATCACCAAGGTTTGCAACATGGCTGAAAATTTCAAGCGCATTAACAAACTTCTTACAACCCTCATAGCCACCTTTAAGTGATACTGTAAACAAAGCACCAGCGCCTTTAGGACAGTATTTTTTAATACGGCTCTTATAAGGCGAAGATTTAAGACCTGCATAAGTAACAGCTTTAACAGCAGAATGATCTTCTAACCATGCAGCAATTTTCTTAGCATTTGCCACATGTTTATCCATGCGTAGGCTCAAAGTTTCAATGCCCATAAGCGTATAGTGCGCGCCTTGTGGGTTCATTGTCATGCCAAGATCACGCAAACCAATTGCAATACCATGGAACGTAAATGCCATTGCACCAAGCGTTTCATGGAAGTTCAAGCCATGATAGGCTGGCTCTGGCTGGCTAAGTGAAGGGAATTTGTCGTTTTGTGACCAATCAAACTTACCGCTATCAATTACAACACCGCCAGTTACTGTGCCATTGCCAGTTAGATATTTGGTTGTTGAGTGCACAACCAAAGTAGCGCCATGTTTGATAGGGTTACAAAGATAAGGCGTTGCAGTTGTATTATCTACAATCAGTGGTATGCCAGCTTTGTCTGAGATTTTTGAAATCTTTTCAAGATCTGTAATATAACCACCCGGATTTGCAATGCTTTCACAAAAGATAGCGCGTGTGTCGTCATCAATAGCTGCCGCAACCGCTTTCGTGTCGTCAAAATCTACAAAAGTACAAGACCAACCAAAACGTTTAATCGTGTTGCTAAATTGGGTCACCGTGCCGCCATACAAACGCGTAGAAGCAACAATGTTTTTGCCAGGCCCCATAAGTGGGAATAACGCCATAATTTGCGCTGCATGACCAGAAGAACAACATACTGCACCAGCGCCGCCCTCTAACGCCGCAAGGCGTGTTTGCAAAGCTGCTACTGTTGGGTTTGTAAGACGCGAATAAATATAGCCAACTTCTTGCAAAGCAAACAAACGCGCAGCGTGGTCTGCATCTTTAAATACAAAAGCAGTAGATTGATGAATTGGCACTTGGCGTGCACCCGTTGTTGGGTCTGGCTCAGCGCCCGCATGAATTTGTAGCGTATCAAAGCCTTTAATGTTGTCTGACATGAAAAATCTCCCAATTTTTAGTGTGTTCAACTGTTATAGTTATCTTTAAAATTTTGTTCTCAAATGGTGTAAGAGTTTGCAGGCTAGGGGGCAAGAAAAATCGATCTAATAATAGGCTTGCATATAATATAATTTTCCCTTATAGACGCGAACATTCCACACGCGGGATTACGTTTTTAGCAATTTCAGCCCCTGGTTCACCTTAATGGTTTTAAAGAACATGGCACCGCTAGAAACGATCCGGTGACTTGCAAATGGTTTGCAGTTCATTCCCCGCGGAGGTTCAACCGGTAAAGGATATAAAGACATGGCTCTTCCTGAGTTTAATCTACGTCAGCTATTAGAAGCTGGCTGCCACTTTGGTCACAATACACATCGCTGGAACCCAAAAATGGATCGTTACATTTTTGGCTCACGCAACAACATTCACATCATCGATTTAGCACAAACTGTGCCATTGCTTCACCAAGCGCTAAAAACAGTATCAGACACTGTTGCTGGTGGTGGTCGTGTTCTTTTTGTTGGTACAAAACGTGCAGCATCGCAAACAATTGCAGATGCAGCTCAAAAATCAGCTCAATACTACGTGAATGCACGTTGGCTTGGCGGCATGCTAACCAACTGGAACACAATTTCTAATTCTATTAAGCGTCTTCGCACAGTAGATGAATTGCTAAACTCAGATGCAGCAAATCAGCTAACAAAGAAAGAGCGCCTAACACTAACAAGAGAACGCGATAAACTAGAGCGCGCACTTGGTGGTATTAAAGACATGGGCGGTGTGCCTGATCTTATGGTTGTGATCGACACAAACAAAGAAGCAAACGCTGTTCAAGAAGCACGCAAGCTGAAAATTCCTGTGGTTGCTGTTTTGGATACAAACTGTAATCCTGATGTTGTTGATTTCCCAATTCCGGGCAACGATGATGCAGCAAGAGCAATTGCGCTTTACACAGATCTTATCGCAAGAGCAGCCCTAGACGGCATTGCACGTCAGCAAGGTAGCGCAGGCGTTGATCTTGGTGCAATGGCAGAAGCGCCAGTGGAAGAAGCACTAGCAGCAGCTGCACCAATTGCAGAAGCCGCTCCAGCACCAGTAGCTGAAGCAGCACCTGCACCAGTAGCTGAAGTAGCACCTGCACCAGTTGCAGCGCCAGCAGGCGACGATTCTCCACTATTTGCAACGCCAGAAGGCGAGCCAGACGATCTGAAAAAGATTTCAGGTGTTGGCCCAGTTCTAGAAGGTAAGTTGCACGAGCTTGGTATTACTAAATTTGCACAAGTTGCTGCTTTCACAAAAGAGCAAATCGATATGGTTGATGACAGATTGTCATTTAAAGGCCGCATCGAGCGTGACGAATGGCTAAAACAAGCTGCTGAATTAGCTAAAGGCTAATTTATTTAAAGATATTGTTTCGCTGATATGCACAACTTGTAATCAGCGAAACACCTCTTAAATATCAAATTTAAGCCCAATATAACTTGCGCTGCGCAAAGCGGCATTTGTTAATTGGCATCATAAGGAAAGATATAAAATGGCTATTACTGCTGGAATGGTGAAGGAACTTCGCGAAAAATCAGGCGCAGGCATGATGGATTGCAAGACAGCCCTTACAGAAAACAATGGTGATGTTGATGCAGCTATGGATTGGTTGCGTTCAAAAGGTATTGCTAAAGCTGAGAAAAAATCGGGCCGTGTAGCGGCTGAAGGTCTTGTTGGCCTAGTATCTGCTGGCAACAAAGCTGTTGTTGTTGAAGTGAACTCAGAAACAGATTTCGTTGCTAAAAACGAAAACTTCCAAAACATCGTGCGTAGCATTGCAGCTGTTGCTGTTGAGACTGATGGTTCAGTTGAAGCTGTTGGCGCAGCATCAATCGATGGTAAATCTGTAACAGAGACGCTAACTGCTGCGATTGCAACAATTGGTGAAAACATGAACCTTCGTCGTTCTGCTAAACTAGAAGTAGAAAATGGCGTTGTTTCTGGTTACTTGCACAATGCTGCAGGCGATGGCCTTGGCAAAATTGGTGTTATTGTAGCACTAGAATCTACTGGTGATGCAGGCGTTCTTGAAGGTCTTGCTAAACAAGTAGGCATGCACGTTGCTGCAATGAACCCACTAGCTGCTGTTAAAGAAGACATCCCACAAGATGTTGCTGATCGCGAAAAAGCTGTATTCATGGAATCGGCGCGTGAATCAGGCAAGCCAGAAGAAATCATTGAGAAAATGGTTGTTGGCCGTATGCGCAAATTCTACGAAGAAAGCGTATTGATGTCACAAACTTTCGTAATCGATGGTGAGAACACTGTTGAGCAAGCATTGAAAAATGCTGAAAAAGACGCAGGTGCTCCAATCGCACTCAAAGGCTTTGTTCGCATGGCTCTTGGTGAAGGCATTGAAAAAGAAGAAGAAGACTTCGCAGCTGAAGTTGCTTCAATGGCTACTTAATAATTAGCTACTCAATATTTAGCTTTATTGGCTGATTAAATCTTAATTAGCTATATAGTCTTATGTAAAGGCGCTCTGTATCACCAATCGTGACAACAGGGCGCCTTTGCTGTATCTAAAGTCCAAGTTTAATAAAGAGCGATTCCCAATATGTCTGACAGATCAAAACTGAAGTTTAAAAGAGTGCTCTTTAAGGTTTCAGGTGAAGCTTTAATGGGCGATCAAGGCTTTGGTATTGACCCAACTGTTACAGCGCGCATTGCAAAAGACATTGGCGAAGCTGTAAAGCTTGGCGTTCGCGTGAGTGTTGTTGTGGGTGGCGGTAATATCTTTAGAGGTGTTGCACTGGCCGCAAAGGGCGCAGATCGCGTTACGGGCGATCATATGGGCATGTTAGCCACAGTTATGAACGCTATGGCGCTAAAAATGGCAATCAATGAGAGCGGGCTAAAGGCTGTTGTTTTATCCGCCATTGCGATGCCAGAATTTTGCGAAACTTTTTCGCAGCGCGCCTTAGATGAAAATTTGGACGCTGGAAATGTTGTGGTTTTTGCAGCAGGTACTGGCAATCCTTATTTCACAACAGATACTGGCGCTGCGCTTCGCGCGTGCGAAATGAAAGCAGATGCTTTGTTTAAGGGCACTCAAGTAGATGGCGTTTATTCAGCAGATCCTAAAAAAGATCCAAATGCCAAGCGTTATGACACAATAACTCATGATCAAATGCTAGAGCAGGGCTTAGAAGTGATGGATTTATCTGCTGTTACCCTTACAAAAGACGCAAACATACCCATAGTAGTGTTTTCGCTGCACCAAGAAGGTGAATTTGCAAAAATCTTACAGGGAAAAGGTCACGCAACCATTGTTACGAATTGAGCTTTTAACCATTCATAGTTATGATTATTAAAACCATATTGAATTTTCAAATTAGAAATTAAATTACGCAGGAACATATTATGTCTATCGATATCGCATCATTAAAAAGCCGCATGGATGGCACTCTATCATCTTTAAAAAATGATCTAGCTGGCCTTCGCACAGGTAGAGCTTCAACAGTTTTGCTAGATCCAGTTATGGTAGACGCATATGGTTCTAAAGCACCACTAAACACAGTTTGTAACGTTGCAGCACCAGAAGCGCGCTTAATCACAGTGCAAATTTGGGATAAAAGCATGGTTGGCCCAGTAGAAAAGGCAATCAGAGAAGCTGGTCTTGGTCTAAACCCTGTTGTGGATGGTCAAAATTTGAGAATTCCACTACCAGAGCTAAATGAAGAACGTCGCCGCGAATTGGTGAAAGTTGCTCAAGATTATTCTGAAAAAGCAAAAGTTGCGATGAGACACGTTCGCCGTGATGGTATGGATGCCCTTAAAAAAGCTGAAAAAGCGGGTGATCTAGGTCAAGACGAAGCGCGCTCAATGTCTGATGATGTGCAAAAAATGACCGACGATATGGTCAAATCAGCAGATGAAATTGTTGCGGCAAAAGAAACAGAAATCATGCAGGTTTAATTAGCCTTTCAAGATACAAAAACTAAAGAGCGCCAGTTTGAACGATATAAGCCAGCCAAGCGATGAGTGTAACGCACCAAAGCATGTTGCCATTATTATGGATGGCAATGGGCGCTGGGCTAATAAGCGTGGCTTAGCGAGATTCAAAGGGCATAAAACTGGCGTTGAAACTGTAAAGCGAATTGTAAAAACAGCTAGAAGTCAGGGCGTTGAATATTTAACGCTCTATTCTTTTTCGACTGAAAATTGGTCTAGACCCACACAAGAAGTTACCGAATTGATGGGGCTTTTGAAGGTCTTCATCAGAAAAGACTTAGCTGAACTACACCAAAATAATGTGCGCCTAAAAGTAATTGGCGATATGCAAAATCTTCCAAAAGACATTGGGCCAATGCTAGAAGATGCGCAATTGCTAACCAAAGATAATACAGCGCAAACTCTGGTGATTGCATTTAATTATGGT
>JBGCEA010000198.1:0-5613 GCA_045105915.1 Nitratireductor sp. | reverse complement strand
GCGCCATGATAGCCATTATTAGATTTGTATTTTGAAATTCCATCATGCGCCAAAATCAAAGAGCGATCATGCCCTTCTAATCGAAGGTCAATCATGGCCGCGCCATGTGATGTAAAAGAAGCGGATAGTCCACCGCCTTTTATGTTCAATTCACTCATTGTCGTTCTGGCTCATAAAATTCATCGAGTTTACATTATCGAATACGAAGTGTCGTTTTTGCATCAAACAAATAAATGTTCTGCTTGTCGTATTGCACACTTACCTTTGTTCCAGAATCTACCGCGTCATTGCCTTTCACTTCAACCACAAGTCGCTCACCTGTCGAGGCTCTTAAATAGTCATATGACACGCCGCCAAGACGCTCTCTAATTTCAATTGTAACATCAGATTTTTTGTCAATCTTAACACCAAGGTCTTGCGGGCGAAGGCCAACTTTTACATGCGTTCCAGCTTTAGGTAATTTGGCATTCACACTAATCAAAGCATTGTTAAACGCGGGCACTCTTAACTTTCCTTTTTCAACACTGCCATCTAAAAAGTTCATGCTGGGCGAGCCAATAAAGCCAGCAACAAATATATTGTCTGGGTCTTGATACAAATGCATCGGGCTACCCACTTGCTCAATCACACCATCTTTTAAAACCACAATCTTATCAGCAAGTGTCATGGCTTCTACTTGATCGTGCGTTACATAAATCATGGTCGTACCAAGTTCTTTATGAAGGCGCGCAATTTCTACACGCATATCTACACGCAATTCAGCATCTAGATTTGAAAGCGGTTCATCAAATAAGAAAACTTCAGGTCCACGCGTAATAGCGCGCCCAATTGCAACACGCTGTCGCTGACCGCCAGAAAGCGCTGCTGGCTTTCTTTGCAAATAGGGTTCTAATTTTAAAATACGTGCAGCTTCGCTCACCTTTTTGGTAATTTCGTCTTTTGGCACTTTGTTCATTTTCAAACCAAAGCCCATATTCTCTTCCACGCTCATATGCGGATAAAGCGCATAAGTTTGAAAAACCATAGCAATGCCACGCTCTGCTGGGTCTGCATGTGTCACTTGCTCCCCACCAATATAAATGTCGCCCCCAGTTGTTTCTTCTAGTCCAGCAATCATGCGCAAGAGTGTAGACTTGCCGCAACCAGAAGGCCCAACAAATACACAAAACTCCCCATCACCCACTTCAAGGTCTACGCCATGCACGACCTGTACATCACCGTATTTTTTGATGACTTTGGATAATTCTACACCGGACATTTTATTCTCCAATTTCTAATCAGCTTGTGGAAAGGTCCAAGCTTCAGCTTCTTTTGATATTTCGCGAACAGTTTCTAATAAGTTTGGTGTAAACGCCTGCAAGCTTTCGGGGCTATGACGATGCGTAGATGAGGCTATAGAGACCGCGCCAAGCGGCTGGCCATTGGCTCTGATAATTGGCGCTGCCACAGAAATAATACCCACTTCATGCTCTTCTCTATCAAACGCAAACCCTTGCTTTTTAATAGTACCAAGCTCTACTTCTAAAGCTTCTCGGCTTGTTAGAGTTTTGGGTGTGAATTGATAAAAATTTTGCATTCCCACCGCGCGTTCTAGGCGAGCAGGCGATAAAAACGCCAAAATTGCTTTGCCAACACCCGTACAATGCGCAGGCGCAACAAGCCCAGTTTGAGCAATTGTATCAAAATGAGCAGAGCGATATTTCTTATCTACAAACACAACTTGCCCTGCATCCATTTGTGCCAAATGCAGTGTCTCTTTTACTTCACTTACCAATTTATCTAAGTGAGGGCTGGCAATATTTGCCAAAGAAGATTGAGCCCACGCGGTGTGCGCCAACCGCAATAGTTTAAGCCCCATAGAATAGGTTTGTTGTTCATCATTATAGATCAACATCCCTTGGCTGGTAAGGGTTTGAAGCAATCTGTAGAGGGTAGCTTTTGGGTGGGGGCTAGATTCTAGAAGTTCAGAAAAGCGAACAGGACGGCCAAAATCAGCGACCTTTTCCAAGACCTCAATTGCCTTTCCAACAGTACCATCTCCAGCGATTGGTTTGTTCACTTATTCTCTCCCTAATCCAACGAAAAACTTTAGGACATTCATTTATTAAGCTTCATTAGACTATTGACAGCTATAGGCTATCAAATTAAAGTTTTCAATAGTTGAAAACAAGTTTCATTATTTGGAACAAAGATTTCACTGTAAAAAGGTCTCTAGGGAGGAAACCATGATCAAGACAACTAAATATTTAATGGGCGCTGCAGCAATTGCATTATGCTCAGCACAATTTGCAAATGCTGGTGATTTAAGCATTATCTTTGATGATACAAATCCTGGTCCAAAAGCTGGCTTTGAAGCTGCAGTTGAAGCGTTCAAAAAAGCACACCCAGAAGTAAACGTGAAAGTATCGATCAACGATCGTGAAGCACACAAAACTGCCATTGGTAATTTTCTAAGTGCAGACGCACCAGATCTAACAACTTGGTATCCTGGCAACCGCATGGCGCCATATACAGATGCTGGTCTTATGACTGACATTTCTGATCTATGGGCATCAGACGAAAACCTGTCAAAAAACTTTAACGCGATTAAAGCAACAATGACACGTGATGGTAAGCAATGGGGTGTACCTTATTCTTATTACCAGTGGGGTGTTTACTACCGTAAAGACATTTTTGATAAGCTAGGCCTTGCAGAGCCAACAACATGGAACGACATGTTAAGCGCTTGTGACAAAATGAAAGAAGCAGGCGTAACACCATTTACAATTGGTACTAAGTTCCTTTGGACAGCTGCTGGCGTATTCGATTACTTGAACCTACGCACAAATGGTTATGCTTATCACAATGCACTAACTGCAGGCCAAGTGAGCTACACAGACAGCCGTACACAAGCAACATTTGATAACTGGGAAGTAATGTTGGACCGTTGTTCATTCGTTTCAAACCATTCATCAATGTCATGGCAAGACGCATTAGCGCCTTTTGCTAATGGTGATGCAGCTATGTATGTAATGGGTAACTTTGCGGTTTCTGGCATGAAAGATGCGGGTCTTAAAGAAGATCAAATCGATTACTTCCAGTTCCCAACAATCAACCCAGATCTAGCAAGAGCTGAAGAAGCACCAGCAGATGCATTCTTTATTCCTGCAAAAGCAAAGAATAAAGAAGACGCTAAAAAGTTCTTGTCTTTCATCGCACGTCCTGAAATTCAGGCTGAATGGAACAAGACAATTGGTCAGCTTCCACCAAACTCACAAGCATCAGTGGGTGATAGCAAATTTCTTCAAGAAGGTTTTGCAACACTTTCAACGGCTTCTGGTTTAGCGCAGTTCTTTGACCGCGATGCACCAGCAGAAATGGCGAAAGCGGGCATGGAAGGCTTCCAGCAATTCATGAACGATCCTTCAAAGCGTGATGAAATTTTGAAACGCCTAGATGGTGTTCAAAAAGACGTTTATAAATAAAATACTTTGTGTGGGGCGTTTTGCGCCCCGCACATTTCTACCTTTTAAGCACTGGTACTAATCAACTTTAAAAAACGCTTTTATTTAAAACCTTTTTTAAAACTGATTTTCAAAACGTGGGCTCAGGAGCAAGCAAACATTGGCCTCGGGCATAGAGCTAAATATACAATCAAACGACACCAGATCGTTCTATGAGCGCAATCGAATGCAGATTGTGCCATGGCTTTTCTTGGCGCCTGCTACGCTGTTTTTCTTGATCTACGTCATTGTTCCCATTTTTCAATCCATTTGGATTTCGTTTCACCAATGGGATGGCCTTTATAGACCAGATGGATCGTCGACTGCCAAATGGGTTGGCTTTGCAAACTATGTAAAACTAATAGACGATCCCAAATTTTGGACATCTTTAAAAAACAACATAGCTTGGCTGGTCTTGTTCATGTTGGCTGTGCCAATAGGGCTGTTTATTGCTCTGTTTTTAAACCAAAAGACGCCGGGTATGCGTCTTTATAAATCCTTATTCTTTTTTCCCTTCGTGATTAGTCAAGTTGTTGTGGGCTTGATTTTTGGGTGGTTCTACAATCCAGATTTTGGTGTTGTTGGACAAGTGTGGAAATTCATGTTTTGCGAAGAGATAATTAACATTGTGGGTAATTTGACGACAAAGTGTAGCGTAGACCCGCCAGCACTTTTATCAAGTGAACAATATGCGACCTACGGCATTATTGCTGCAGGGTTATGGCCTCAAATAGCATATTGCATGATCTTGTTTTTAACGGGTCTCAACAATGTTTCTGCCGATCAAGTAGAAGCTGCAAGACTAGATGGCGCAAAAGGGTGGCGCATGCTGTGGCACGTTATTTTGCCTCAGCTAAAACCTGCTACCTTTATTGCAGTTGTTGTAACAGTGATTGGCGCATTGCGCTCATTTGACATGATAGCGATTATGACAGCAGGTGGCCCAGGCGTTGGTTCTACCAATGTGCTTGCTTATTACATGTATGAGACAGCGCTTTCAGAATTTGGCTTTAGATATGGCTATGGCTCTGCCATCGCAACCATTCTATTCCTCATAATGCTGGTTTACATTAGCTTCTTCCTTTACCGCATGTACCAAGACGAGAAAGGCTAGTTATGTTTCCAAGAGCCATTCAATCCTATTCAAAAAAAATGCGCATAGGCTACAATGTGTTGGTGCCAGTCTCGCTTGTTATTTGGCTAGTGCCGCTGCTTGCTATTTTTCTAACCTCCATTAGACCAGAAGCAGACATAACAAGCGGCAATGTGTTTGGCATTCCTAGTGACTTTTTGCTCATAGAAAACTATGGCCGAGTATTGGAAGAAACACAGGCACTACGCTTTTTTTGGAACACTATTTTAGTCACAGTTCCAACGGTAATTTTGTCTATCAGCTTTGCGTGTCTTGCTGGCTACGCCTTGGCAATTTATCGCGTAAACATACCATTTACACAAAACAACATAGCCATTCCGCTCTTCTTGTTATTTGTTGCAGGCAATTTTGTTCCCTTCCAAATTCTCATGGTGCCGGTCAGAAACCTAACAAGCAATTTAGGCCTGTATAATACCATCTGGGCGCTTATCTTTTTCCATTCGGCTTTTCAAACCGGCTTTTGTACGCTCTTCATGCGCAACTTCATTAAAGCGCTTCCATACGAGTTAATCGAAAGTGCACGCATAGAAGGCGTTGGCGAGTTTAAGATTTTTTGGCACATCGTGTTGCCATTGGTGCGCCCAGCTTTGGCGGCGTTATCGGTTCTGATTTTTACCTTCATATGGAACGAATATTTCTGGGCGACAGTGTTAACAACGGACGAGAGTGCAAAACCTATCACGGCTGGATTAGAATCTATCAAAGGCCAGTATTTAACAAGCTGGAGCCTGTATTCGGCTGCAGCAATTATGGCAGCAGTGCCGCCAGTGATGATGTTTTTTGCAATGCAAAAGCACTTCATTGCAGGCTTAACACTTGGGGCAGTTAAGTGACCAAACTTACATTTATTGGAGCAGGCTCCACAATATTCATGCGCAATATTATTGGTGACATGTTGCACTTTGAGGCGTTGAAAGACGCAACAATTGCGCTCATGGATATAGACCCTGTTCGCTTAGAAGAATCAAAATCTGTTGC
>JBGCEA010000197.1:0-4390 GCA_045105915.1 Nitratireductor sp. | reverse complement strand
ACCCAAAACTCTGGATAGATCTTTCCATAAGCAACTGCATATTCTTCTTCTATGATACGCGTTGCACCAATTGTGCTTAAAACTGCATCATAAAACTTAAGCGCTTTTTGAAAATCATTTGTGCCAAGCGATACATGAGACATGATGCTTGGGTTATTTAAGCTAGAACTGTCAGTCATAATTGGTCTCTCACGCTATTGTAATTCAAACAGCATGATAGAAAATAGACTAAGCTACAAGTAGAAATTTTGAATGCTTTTAAGCGGCAGGGTCTTGGCGCGCTTGCAGCATTTCTGGAGACATTTGCGCAGGTTGAAGTTCAACGCTCTCGCCGCATCCACATGCCGATGTTTGGTTTGGATTGTTAAATACAAATCCAGTCTTTAGCTTTGTCACTTCAAAGCCAAGTTCAGTACCCAGCAAAAACAAAACAGCTTGTGGCATGACATATACATCACCTTGCGGGGTAGAAACCACATCGTCTTTTGGGTCAGCCTCTTGAACAAGATCAATGGTATATTCCATGCCTGCACAGCCAGCATTTTTAACGCCAATGCGAATGCCAATTGCATTTTCATTGCCAGACAGAATCTCGCCAACGCGCTTACGCGCTACTTCATTCACTGTGATGACGTCAAATTTAGCCATTTAAGCCTCCAAATGGGTCTAGCTGAAACTAAAACTCTATATACACTATATAGAAAGTAAAAATGTTAAAACAATGATACCAAGCGCAAATATGCTGTTTTAGCCAGTTAGTGCAGTATAGCTCATTATAGAGCATTTTCTAAAACGAACAAATATGCGTAATATCCGGCCTGTTAACGCACAAACATTCTAGCGAAGTTTACTAGAATAGACCTACAGCAATTTGTGCTTCTTCAGACATTCTGTCTGGTGTCCATGGCGGATCAAACACCATTTCAACCTGCACATCCATAACGCCCTCTACTGTGGCTATTGCGTCTTGCACCCAGCCTGGCATTTCGCCAGCCACAGGGCAACCAGGGGCTGTGAGTGTCATATCAACCTTAATGGTTCTATTATCTTCAATATCTACTTTATAGATCAAACCCAATTCGTATATGTCTGCAGGAATTTCAGGATCATAAACAGTTTTAATCGCTGCAACTATATCGGTGGTTAGGCGTTCAATTTCTTCAGGTGGCAATGCAGAAGTGCTGCTTGAAAAATCAGCCGCATTTGGCTCAACTGCTTCATTTGCTTCTATATTATCAGACATTGTATTGCTTACCTTTTAGATCAAATTCAAGAAAAGAACGAACGCGCTTTTTCTAGTGCTTCTACCAAAACATCAATTTCAGCTTTTGTATTATACATGGCAAATGAGGCACGGCATGTTGAAGTAACGCCATAGCGCGCCATAAGTGGTTGAGCGCAATGCGTGCCAGCTCTAACCGCCACGCCTTGCCTATCTATCACTGTAGATACATCATGTGCATGAATGCCTTCTATCTCGAAAGAGAAGATCGCGCCTTTATTGGGCGTTGTGCCAAAAATACGAAGCGCATTTATGTGGCTAAGTTGGCTGGTTGCATAATCACGCAAATCATTTTCGTGCGCCAAAATTGCATCGCGGCCACTTGTTTCCATATATTCAAGCGCAGCGCCAAGTCCAATGGCTTGCGCAATTGGCGGTGTGCCCGCCTCAAATCTATGAGGTGGTTTGGCATAAGTTACACTGTCTTGATAGACATCTAAGATCATTTCGCCGCCGCCTTGAAAAGGCTGCATGGTTTCTAGCAATTCCATTTTGCCATACAAAACGCCAATACCAGATGGGCCATAAAGCTTGTGGCCTGTCATGCAATAAAAATCAGCGTCTAAGTCTTGTATGTCTACTGGCAGGTGCACAGCCCCTTGGCTGCCATCTACGCAAACAATGGCGCCATTTGCATGCGCAATTTTGCAAACTTCTTTTATGGGTACAATAGTGCCCAAAACATTAGACATATGCGTAATGCTAACCAGCTTGGTTTTTGGTGTAATTGCGGCTTCAAATTTTTCTAGTGAAAAACCGCCATCGTCTTCTGCTTCAATCCAAACCAACTTCACGCCAAAGCGCTCGCGCAAAAAGTGCCATGGCACGATATTGGAGTGATGCTCCATTTGGCTAAGAATAATTTCGTCACCCTCTTTAAGGTGCTTCATAGCCCAGCCATAGGCAACCAAATTTAAGCTTTCGGTTGCGCCAGATGTAAATACAATTTCGTCTACGCTTGGCGCGTTTAAAAACTTTCGTGTTATCTCGCGCGCATTTTCGTAGGCGTCTGTTGTGGCGTTTGATAAAAAATGAAGACCACGATGCACATTTGAATATTCGTTTTCATACACATTTTTAACCGCATCAATTACTTGGCGCGGTTTTTGTGAAGAAGCGCCATTGTCTAAATAGACAAGCGGCTTGCCATGTACTTCACGCGCTAATATTGGAAAATCAGCGCGTATCGCATTTATGTCCAAAGAATTAGCCATTCATATCCAACCAACGCTCAATACGCGCGTTTAAAGATTCGCCAAGTGCCTCAAGATCTAAATCTTCAAACACTTCTTCAACAAAGGCTTTAACCAGAAGATTGCGAGCAATTTTTTCTGATATGCCGCGCGCGCGAAGGTAAAACAAATGATCTTCATCAATGTCTGTCACCGTTGCACCGTGTGCACACAAAACATCATCTGCAAAAATTTCTAATTCTGGCTTAGATGAAAAATCAGCATCATCAGATAATAGCAAAGTATTACAGGCCATTTTGGCATCTGTTTTTTGTGCTATTTGCGCAACGCGAATTTGGCCTTGGAACACGCCTTTGCCTGAACCTGTTACCACATTGCGGAACATTTCATCAGCTGTTGTGTTTGGCACGTTATGCGCCATAGTTGTTGTCACATCGATGTGCGCTTTATCGCCCACAAGATTAACACCCTTCATGGTGATGTTTGAATTTTCACCTTGAACGGCAATATGCACTTCTTGGCGAACAACCTTACCACCGGCATTTAACATCAAAATTGTGATGTCTGAATCTTGCGCCAAATGTACATTGAGTTGCGCTAGGCGTGTTGTGTTTAGGCCATGCTCTTGAAACACAACCAATGTTGCTGTTGCGCCTTTATCAAGCGTTACATTGGTGACTGTGTTTTGTAAGTTTTCACTGTCATCAGATTTATGATGTTCAACGATGACTGCATTTGCGCCCTCACCTACATTTACAGAGTGGCGAAGGTTGCAGCTTGTAGCGCTGGCAATGTTTTGTTCTAAAATAATCGGCTGTTCAATTTGCGAATTTGGCGCAACGCTTAAAGCCGCACCATTTGCAACCAATGCTTCATTTAGCGCGCCAATAATGTTTGCGCTAATTTCTACATTTTGTGGCACTGGCGTTGGGCTTTGAACCAAAGCGCCTGTTACACCTTTTGGTAGCTCTGCAAGAGAGCCCTCAGCGTTGTTGAAAGCAATTGTTGCGCCCTCAATCAGCTTTTCAAATGGCGTGTTTTGATTATCAGCGCTGTTTGATGCTGCAGGAAATGCTTTTATCAATGAACGCAAATCTGTGTAATGGAACTGCTCAACACGGCGCGTTGGCAGGCCCTTGTCTAATATAGCAGTGTTGGCACCAGCGCTTGTAAGCGCTGCAAGAATAGCCTCTTCTGCATCTGTTTTTTTAAGTTGAACGCTCATAAAACTTACGCCACTTCCTTGATAATATCTGCATAGCCATTTTCTTCTAGGTGAAGCGCTAGGCTCTTATCACCTGATTTAATGATCTTGCCTTTATAAAGCACATGCACGCTATCTGGCACGATGTGATCGAGCAGTCTTTGGTAGTGAGTAATAACTAAGAACGAGCGCATTGGATCGCGAAGTGCATTTACGCCATCTGATACAATTTTAAGCGCATCAATATCGAGGCCAGAATCTGTTTCATCCAGCACACAAAATTTTGGTTCTAGCAAAGACATTTGCAAAATCTCAGCGCGTTTTTTCTCACCGCCAGAAAAGCCAACATTTAAGGCACGCTTAAGCATTGGCATTTCGATATTCAAATGGCCTGCTGCTTCTTTAACCTTACGAATAAAGTCTGGCGTTGTTAGCTCATCTTCACCGCGCGTTTTGCGCTGCGAGTTCAGTGCTGCTTTTAAGAAGTTCATTGTTGGAACGCCTGGAATTTCTAGCGGATATTGGAACGCCAAGAAAAGACCGGCTGCTGCGCGCTCATCTGGTTCCATCTCCAAAATGCTTTCACCATTAAAAAGAATATCGCCTTCAACAACTTCGTAGTCGTCTTTACCAGCCATCACATAAGAAAGCGTAGATTTGCCAGAACCGTTTGGCCCCATAATAGCTGCGACCTCGCCTGCCTTAACGCTT
>JBGCEA010000196.1:0-14816 GCA_045105915.1 Nitratireductor sp. | reverse complement strand
ATGGTGAGCGCTCAGGGATTCGAACCCTGGACCTACTGATTAAAAGTCAGTTGCTCTACCAACTGAGCTAAGCGCTCCCGTGCAGTAAACTGCGTTTGTGATTTTGGTGATGTCACAAAGGAGAAGATCTAGCAAAAGTATTCGCTAGAGTCGGGCGGAAAATAGGGTGGAGTTGCTCTCGGGTCAAGCGCTAATTTGCTCCTTTACAAAAAAAAATACAACCTTTGCAATAAGGGTTAATAGCAAGCAAATTTAGCCCTTTTTCTTGCTCAAAATGCTCTTTATTTTATTTGCAGGAAAAGTCGCAAGCACTAATCCCAGCAAAATGGTTACAATTCCCATCCAATGAAAGCTTTGAAGAGATTCGTTTAGAAAAAACCACGCCGCGCCAACACCATATGGCGTAAGCAAATATAACGATACGCCAGCAATTGAAGCGCCTAATATTTTGATCACAAACTGATATAATGAAAATGAGAGCAGGGAAGATAAAATGACCATGCCAGCAATCAATGTCCAATCTAACTGCGACGATGGCATTGTTTGACCATTCAAAAACTCATAAGCGCTAAACGGGAATAAAATGAATGAGCCAAAAATTGCGCCAAGTGCAAAAAATGGCAATGTCTCTAGCTTCGAATATATTTCCGATTTTAGCATGACCGTATAAATGGCCCATGATATAGCGCATATCAAAAACATTAGATCGCCTACATTAAAGGTCAGTGTCAGCAGATTTGATAGACTAGCCCTCGTGAAAATAATGCAAACACCAAATATCGCAATAAAAACACCCACCATCTCTAGGCTGCCAATAGGGCGTTTTCTCCATATGCGTTCAATGAGTATAATGATCAAAGGCGGAAGCGTATAAATAAGGGTGCCATTGGTTGCACTGGTGCTTTGCAATGCCCAATACACAACACCGCCACATATAAGCATCGCCAAAATGCCCATAACAATTAAATTTTGCCAATGTCTCTTAGCCACTTGCAACATTTGTGCATGATGGTTTTTAGTTAAAAACACTAATATTAGTGCTGTAAAAAACCACCGCATAAAAGCCAAAGTAAAAGGGGCAATATGAAGCGCCATTTTACCAAATATAATATTAGATGAGAAAAACGCAGGTGAAATGACTAAAGCGATGAATGCCAAGAATATAACCTTTGGGCTATGCGCTTGAATATTTGTGTTGGCGTTTGTGGTTTCGTTTTTTTTAGTTTTATTCACGCGCTATCAGCTCACCTTCAAAAACAGAAGTTTTACAATTGGTACCCACTTGAGTGCCATCGACAGTTAATTGGGGCGGTAAAATTAATACCTCACAAGCTTCTAAAGCCAGCTTTTCACTTTCAAATGGCCCAACAAGTAACAAAGCCTCAAGGCCATTCACCGTTTCTGTCAGCAATGCGCGTGGTTCTAGCTTTTGGAAGTTATCTGGCCCATTTGTAATGACAATTTGAGCAAATTGTTCGCTCAACTCTGCAAATGAAAGCGCCTTACCAAGCACAAGCGCGTGTTTGTTACCAATACTAGCGCCGCTCGTCACATTGATTTGAGGGCTTGGCGTTGTGTTTTCTAATTCTGCTTGTTTTTCTAAAATTGTAATGCCGGCTGGCGCTCTTGGTAAAATAGAAACTGGTTCGTTTGAGGTGGAACCTTCAGAAAGGCTAACATTGTTTTTTGATTTTGAGCCATTTGCGAACAATTCTTGCAAAATGATAAAGCCAAACCAAGCCAAACCTAAAATAAGGGCTGCAATTAAAAAATACACAGGTTTTGACAAGCCGTTTTTAGGAATCAGCGAGGATGATTTAACAGGATCGCTAATCACCTTTTTCGTGCCAGATTTATCTGTTTTGTTTTCGTTTAATTGCGAATCTGACATGAATAACCAAATATTAGGAGCTTACCTTTAGAAAGGGCAGCTTATAAGAACGCGTTCCATAATTATAAACAAATATGTAACGCCACTGATTAACCTTAGAGAGGCCAAATGGCAAGAACTTGTCTCACCATCATACTAGCAGCCGGCGAAGGCTCAAGAATGAAATCAAACAGCCCAAAGGTTTTGCACAAAGTTGCGCATAAATCGCTCTTAGGCCATGTCATGTTTGCCGCCAAAAGTGCAGGTGGCGAGGGCAATGCAGTTGTGGTGGGCAGAGACGCTAAGCGCGTAGAAGCAGAAGCAAAAACACACGCACAAGATGCTGACGTTTATTTGCAAACAGAGCGCCTTGGCACAGGCCATGCGGTACTAGCAGCCAAAGAAGCAATAGAGCGCGGCTATGATGATGTTCTTATCTTATTTGGCGACACCCCCTTACTAGAACCAAAGACATTGCTAGAATTGCGCGAGACTTTGGCAAATGGCGCTGATGTTGTTGTTTTAGGCTTTAAAACAGACGATCCAACTGGCTATGGCAGACTTGTTGAAGAAAACGGAAAACTGGTTGCCATTCGCGAGCATAAAGACGCAAGCGAGAGTGAAAAACTAATAGACTTTTGCAATGGCGGTATGATGGGCATATCAGGCAAGCATATAATGAACTTGCTAAATGCCATAGACAACAAAAATGCCAATAACGAATATTATCTAACTGATGTGGTTGAGATAGCGCATGGTCAAAATATGTCAGTGGTCGCAATAGAAGCCGATGAAACCCAATTAATGGGCGTTAATGATCGCGCTCAATTGGCGCAAATTGAAACCATTTGGCAAGAAACAAAACGCACACAATTGCTGCGCTCTGGCGTTACCATGCAAGATCCAAGCAGTGTGTTTTTAGCCTATGATACAATCATTGAACCAGATGCGAACTTAGAGCCTAATGTTGTTTTTGGTCCAAATGTTGAAGTAAAGGCTGGCGCGCAGATTTTAGCATTTTCTCATATTGAAGGTGCAACGATTGGCGAAAATGCGGTTATTGGCCCATTTGCAAGACTGCGCCCTGGAACACAATTGGCAAAATCAACCAAGGTTGGCAATTTTGTTGAAATCAAAAAGGCAATTGTCGAAGAGGGCGCTAAGGTCAATCATCTTACCTATATTGGCGATGCCCATATTAAAGAAAATGCAAATATTGGTGCTGGCACCATAACTTGCAATTATGATGGCATGAATAAGCACTTAACCCAAATTGGTAAAGATGCGTTTATCGGATCAAATTCTTCTTTGGTAGCGCCCGTTAAAATTGGCGATGGTGCCTTTATTGGCTCTGGCAGTGTGGTTACGCAAGACGTTCCAGACAATGATCTAGCAATAGCGCGCTCACGCCAAACCAATAAATCTGGCTTTGGAGAAGAAATTAGAAAGCGCACCAAAGCAATTAAAGACGCAAAATCTAAATCATAATCAGTTGGTTTGTATGGCTGTTTCACATCAAACCAGCAATTAGCTTTTTATAAACCATAATCGCGCACTTAAATTTTACTAAACTGCGTTACACAAATTCAAAATTAATAAAACAAACTGTAATACAAATTGAATCGATTCAATTTTGTCATCTGCTAATGGTTTGTTTGAGAGTGTTAAAACTCTAAAGATAAGCTATAGGACGGAGCTTTTTATATGTGCGGTATTGTTGGAATCGTTGGAAAAGAATCGGTTGCGCCACTTTTAGTGGATGCGCTCAAAAGACTTGAATACCGTGGATACGATTCTGCTGGTGTTGCAACGCTTACAAATGGAGCGCTTGATAGAAGAAGAGCCCAAGGCAAACTTGTAAATTTAGAAAAAACGCTAAACGAACAGCCTTTAGAGGGCATTGTTGGTATTGGCCACACAAGATGGGCAACCCATGGCGTGCCAAATGTTGAAAACGCGCATCCTCACTTTAGTGAAAATGTTGCTGTTGTTCATAATGGCATCATCGAGAACTTTAGAGAATTACGCGATGAATTGGTTGCTAAAGGTTTTACGTTTACATCGCAAACAGACACAGAAGTCGTGGCGCATTTACTCTCTAGCTATCTAAAAGAGGGCAAAACACCTACACAGGCTGCTCTTACAGCCTTTAACAGACTAGAAGGCGCTTATGCTTTAGCCATTTTGTTTAAAGATGAAAAAGATACAATCATTGCAGCCAGAAATGGCCCACCACTGGCAATTGGTCATGGTGAGGGTGAGAACTATTTAGGTTCTGATGCTATTGCGCTCGCACCTTTTACAAACACAATTACCTATCTAGAAGATGGCGATTGGTGCAAACTTTATAAAGATTCAATCGAGATCTATGATCTGGATGGCAATCCGCAAACACGCACGCCTCAAAAATCAACAGGTTCTAGCTTAATGGTTGATAAGGGCAATCACCGCCACTTTATGCTCAAAGAAATTTACGAGCAGCCAGAAGTGATTTCTCATACTCTATCGCACTACCTAGATTTTGGATCTTGCGAATCTCGAATTGGTAGCGATTTACCGTTCGATTTTGCAAAGATTGATCGTATGGCTATTTCTGCATGCGGCACAGCTTATTACGCTGGTTTAATTGCAAAATATTGGTTCGAAAAATACGCAAGACTGCCAGTCGATATCGATGTTGCATCAGAATTTAGATATCGCGAAATGCCACTACCAGAAAATGGCTTGGCACTGTTCATTTCACAATCTGGCGAAACAGCAGACACACTTGCATCGCTTCGTTATTGCAAAGAAGGCGGCATGCACATTGCATCTGTCTTAAATGTTGAAGAATCGACCATTGCACGCGAATCTGATGCTGTGTTTAGAACACTAGCAGGCCCAGAAATCGGCGTTGCCTCTACCAAAGCATTCACATGTCAGTTGTCTGTTTTAGCCTCTATTGCCATTGCAGCAGGTAAAGCACGCGGAACCCTGACCAAAGAAGGCGAAGAAGAACTTGTTCGCGCTTTAACAGAAGCACCACGCTATGCAAACCAAGTGCTAAAGCTTGAAAAAGACATTGAAAAAATTGCGTACGATATCGCAAAAGTAAAACATATTTTATATTTAGGCCGCGATACAAACTTCCCATTGGCTATGGAAGGCGCGTTGAAGTTGAAAGAAATTTCATACATTCACGCAGAAGGTTATCCAGCAGGCGAATTAAAGCATGGTCCAATCGCGCTTATCGATGAAGACATGCCAGTTGTGGTAATTGCACCGCACGATCATATTTTTGAAAAAACCGTATCTAATATGCAAGAAGTTGCAGCCAGAGGCGGGCGCATTATTTTCATTACCGATGAAAAGGGCGCGTCTTTAAAATCGATCGACGCAGAGCACACAATTGTCATGCCTAATATGCCAGACATTCTAACGCCGATCATCTATTCATTGCCAATACAATTGCTGGCCTATCACACGGCTGTAATTATGGGCACAGATGTAGACCAACCAAGAAACTTGGCAAAATCAGTAACGGTTGAATAAAATTCAAAATCCAACATAATTATATTGCTATTACGCTGTAGAACGTTAGTTATTGTATAGCCCCTTACAACATCTAATATAACGGTAAACATTAGCACTATGTCTAAGATTAGAAGATATTTTTTAACTGGTTTTGTAATAACAGCACCACTGGTAATTACACTTTATCTTATTTGGACATTGGTTGAGTGGGTAGATAGTTGGATCATTCCCTATGTGCCAGCAGTTTATAACCCAGATACATATTTGCCGTTTCATGTGCCAGGCGCTGGTTTTCTTATTGCTATGTTCTTGTTCACAATTGTTGGCTTTTTAACAGCCAATTTTGTGGGTAAATCTATTGTCTCATGGGGCGAGGGTCTGCTTTCGCGCATGCCAGTAGTTCGCAATCTTTACAATGGCTTAAAGCAAATATTTCAGACAGTGCTTTCAGATAAAACAGATAGTTTTAAGCAAGTTGGTTTGCTCGAATATCCAAGAAAAGGCCTATGGGCAATTGTCTTTATTGCAACAGAAACTAAAGGCGAAGTGGATGAGGTCTTAAAGAAAAAAGGCAAAGAAACGCTAAGTATCTTTTTGCCAACAACGCCAAATCCAACATCTGGTTTTTTGCTTTTCGTTCCAAAAGACGAGATCATCATTTTAGACCAAAGTGTTGAAGATGCAGCAAAGTTAGTAATTTCTGCGGGGTTAGTTACCCCAGACGATCACCAAGCAGAACTTCAAGCTTTGGTAGATGCTGCAAAAGAAAAAGCAAACACTTAGCCAGAACGCAAAAGGCGTATTGCTTGGTCTTGTCCAAATAAATACAGCATAACGCGTAAAGCTGCGCCTTGGCTGCCATCTAAGTTTGGATTAGTTGCCACAATATAGCGTGCTTGATCCCGCGCTATCTCTAAAATGTCTTTATGCGCTTCAGGATCAGCCAAACTAAAACCTGGCGTGCCAGACTGTCGTGTACCTAGCACTTCGCCTTCACCGCGCAATTCAAGATCTTTTTCAGCAATCACAAAGCCATCATTGGTATCACGCATAACATTCAAGCGCGCTTTGCTCACTTCACCCAATTGTGCATTTTGCGGTGCTTGGTAGAGTAAGATGCAATTAGAGGTTAAATCAGAACGACCAACGCGCCCACGCAATTGGTGTAATTGCGCCAAGCCAAAGCGTTCCGCGTTTTCGATAATCATAATGGTTGCATCTGGCACATCAACACCAACTTCAATTACAGTTGTTGCAACTAACAGACGTATAGAGCCATCACGAAAGGCTTCCATAACAGCACTTTTTTCTTCAGCTCTCATGCGCCCATGCACTAGGCCAACTTTATCGCCAAATTGTTTATGCAATGCTTCAAAGCGCGTTTGTGCAGAAGTTGCATTTACCTCTTCGCTGTCTTCAACAAGTGGGCATACCCAATAGAGTTTTTTATTATCAGCCAGTGCCGTGCCAACACGATTAATCAAAACGTCAAGTTTTTCTGAAGATAGCAAAGTTGTGTTTATGTCTTTTCGTCCAATTGGTTTATCTGTTAATTGGCTCACATCCATATCGCCATACCATGTCATGACCAGTGTTCTTGGAATAGGCGTTGCAGTCATAACCAATACATCTGTTTGCGGCCCTTTATCGCCAAGGGCTAAGCGCTGATGCACACCAAAGCGATGTTGCTCATCAATAACAGCAAGCCCAAGCTCCTTAAATTCAACAGGGCCTTGAAACAGCGCATGTGTGCCAAGAAGTAGCTGTGTTTCGCCGCTTTTTAAACGCTCTAAAATACCAGCTCTTATTTGTCCTTTTTCATTGCTGGTTAAAATCTCAACATTAATGCCAACAGCATCGCATAGTGGTTTTATGGTAGCAAAATGCTGGCGCGCCAAAATTTCAGTTGGCGCCATAATAGCCGCTTGCGAACCACTCTCAATCACATTTGCAGCGGCGCATAGTGCCACAATGGTTTTGCCAGAGCCAACATCACCTTGTAGTAGGCGCAGCATACGCTCATCTTTTTCAAGGTCTTGGCGAATATCGCTAATTGCTGTTGATTGGCTGTTTGTAAGAGGCCACTTAAATTGCTTTAAAATATTGTCTTTAAGATTGCCAGAAAAGTTGCGACTTTTACCGCCTGTCTTTTTCATACGTTCTCGCATTAAAGCCAGTGCTAACTGGCCTGCCAAAAACTCATCAAATGCCAAACGTCTTCTGTGTTTTGAACGCGCATCAACATCTAGCACATCGCGCGGACGATGCAGTGCTTTTACAGCCGAGCTAAAGTCTGGCCATTTCTCTTTTGCCATGAGTGCTTTATCAGCCCATTCCTCAAAGTCTGGCAATAACTCAACAGAAGTTCTTATAGATTTAGCTAGAGTTTTTTGTGCAATGCCACTGACCGCAGGATATACAGGCTCAATGAGAGGCATGGCGCTAAAGGCTTGTTCATCTAATATAAGATCAGGATGCACCATGCTAGCGCGTCCATTAAAGCGCTCCACGCGCCCGCTAATATAGCGCGTGCCGCCAACCGGCAATTGTTTTTCTAAATATGAGCCATGGGCTCTAAAAAACGCAATTTGCAATTCACCAGATTGATCATGCACATTCACACGATAAGGAACACGCTTATTGCCGCGTGGCGGGGCTAAATGCGCATCTATGTGTACTTTTAAAGTAACAATCTCACCCGCCATGGCCTCTTCAATGCTGGGCATGTTGGTGCGATCAATCACAGAATGGGGCGCGTGAAAAACCAAATCTGCAATGCGTGCAGGGTCTAACGCCTCATTGCCTCTAAACAGCTTTGTGAGGGCTTTTTCAAGTTTGGGGCCAATGCCCTCTAATTTTGAAACAGGCGCAAAAAGCGGATTTAAAATATCCGGTCTCATATAACCTCCTTCAATGTCGCCATACAAAACGGTTTTATGGTTTAAAATCGAGTTTTAGGGTGGCAGATAAATACAAATGCTCTATGTAGCATTCATGTGTTGAATTGATATGTAGCATTTAACAAAAACGCGTGTCTAGAAAGCAAATAGACATATTTTAGTGGTGAGAAGATGAGCGATTTCGAAACAAAACCAGATGCCTCAACAGATGGTACAAATGACGATCTAAAAAGACGAAAGCAAATGCTTTATAGATCTAACCATAGAGGCATAAAAGAAATGGATATCATTTTGGGTGGGTATGCCGATGCGCACATAATGAGCATGAAACAAGACGTGTTAAATGAATTTGAACACATCATGTCACAGCCAGATCGAGATTTGCTAACTTGGTTTGTTGGCGAGATTGAAGTGCCTGCAAATATTAAATCTCCTTTATTCGATGCCATTCTAGAATTCACGCTTCAAAAACAACGCGCTTAAAAACACATCTTAAAGACAAATACCCAAAAGACATAAACAGCATGCTTGATAAAAATCTCCTTTCTAATTTTAAAAACAATGATCGCACAATCACGCTTTCTAGTGTGCCAAATGGTATGTTGGCATTTGTGTTTGGTGAACTTGCAAAATTAGAAAGCGAGCCAAATGAGGAATCTGATCAAAAAGGCCTCGTATATGTAGCCGCTGATGGTCAAAAGTTAGGCGAACTGATTAATGGTCTAAACTTCTTTGCACCAAATCTTGAATATATTGAGCTGCCAAGTTGGGACTGCTTGCCATATGACCGTGTGTCGCCAAGCAATGATGTAAGCGCAAAGCGCATAGACGCATTGAGCCAAATTGCACTAAGAGCAAAAGGCAGTAAGCCCTTGCTGGTTTTAACCACGGTAAATGCATGGACACAGCGCTGCGTACCCCAAGACATTATGGCAAAGCAAAGCGTGCATCTAACGCCTGGTAGCCAAATAAATATGGACAACATTATTGCTTGGATGATGAGCAATGGCTTTGAGCGCACACCTGCTGTTCGTGATAGAGGCGAATTTGCTGTGCGAGGTGGTATTTTAGATTTGCACACACCAGATTCTAGCGATCCAATTCGACTAGATTTTTTTGGCGATACCTTAGAGACCATTCGTAGCTTTGATATTTCTTCGCAGCGCACCAAAGGACAACTAAAATCATTTTCGCTTATTCCAATGAGCGAAGTTGTTTTAGATAAAAGTGCCATTACAACGTTTCGCCAAGGCTATATTTCAAACTTTGGCGCTGCCACAAAAGAAGATGCCCTTTATCAAGCCATTAGCGAAGGCAGACGCTTTGCGGGCACAGAGCATTGGCTTCCACTGTTTTATGACAAGCTAGACACGCTAAAAGACTATTGCGCTGGCTTTAAAATCATAACAGATCAAAGCGCTATTGAATCTGGCAAGCTTAGAATTGAACAAGTTGAAGACCACTATTTAAGCCGTAAAGAAACATTAGACAGCAAAATAGAAGGTGGCACACCTTATAAACCTATGGCGCCTGATACGCTTTATTTAACGATCCGTGAATTAGAAACCAGCTTAGATGAAGCCATTCAAATAACGCCGTTTAGTGTGCCGCAAACGAAGGCACGCGACGTTATTGATCTTGGTGGTCAACAAAGCAAAAGCTTTTCAAATGAACGCGCAACGGGCGCAAGTGTATTTTCAGCTCTCATTGATTATGTAGTGAGCGAACGTAAACGCGGACAAGCAGTTGTCATTGCGGCATGGACACATGGCTCTAGCGAGCGCATGAGCACAGTCTTGCAAGAACAAGGCATGGACCGCATTGAGCAAATTGCCACTTTTGCAGAACTTGAAAATCTTCCAAAAGGTGCAACGGCCATTACAGCCTTGCCACTAGAAGAAGGCTTTATTGCAAATGGCGTGACTATTATAGCAGAACAAGATGTATTAGGTGATCGTCTTGTAAGGCGCACCAAAAAACGCAAAGCCTCTAACTTTATTGCAGAAGCCGCAAGCCTAAATGAAGGCGATATTGTTGTGCATGTCGAGCATGGTATTGCGCGCTTTATGGGGCTTAAAACCATTACTGCAATTGGTGATCCACATGATTGTTTGGAGTTGCATTATTCAGGCGATGATAAGCTCTTTTTGCCAGTTGAAAATATTGAACTTCTTTCAAGATATGGCTCTGAAGATTCTACAGTTCAGCTCGATAAATTGGGCGGTGTTGCTTGGCAGGCGCGTAAAGCCAAATTAAAGAAAAACATCTTAGAGATGGCAGATCAGCTGATCAAAATTGCAGCTGAACGCGCTTTGCGAAAAGCAGAAGCGTTTTTGCCACCCCAAGGTTTGCTTGGAGAGTTTAATGCGCGTTTTCCTTATGATGAGACAGAAGACCAGCTAAACGCCATTGAAGCAGTGCTAGACGACTTAGCAGCTGGCACGCCAATGGATAGACTTATTTGCGGAGATGTTGGTTTTGGCAAAACAGAAGTAGCGCTAAGAGCCGCTTTTGTGGCGGCAATGGCAGGTAAGCAAGTTGCCGTTGTTGTACCAACTACGCTTTTATCGCGTCAGCATTTTAAAACCTTCCAAGAGCGTTTCAAAGGTCTGCCGCTAAATATTCAACAAGCATCGCGCTTAGTAGGCGCGAAAGCGCTGAACGAAACCAAAAAGGGTTTGAGTGAAGGCACAGTAGATATTGTTGTTGGCACACACGCATTGCTAGCAGAGAGCATAGACTTTGACAGACTTGGTCTTTTGATTATCGATGAAGAACAACGCTTTGGTGTGAAGCACAAAGAGCGCTTAAAAGAAATTAAGAGCGATGTGCATGTTCTAACATTATCAGCTACGCCAATACCAAGAACACTGCAATTGGCGTTAACAGGCGTTAGAGAGCTGTCACTCATTACAACAGCACCAGTAGACCGCCTAGCTGTGCGCACCTTCATAACACCATTTGATACGATGGTAGTAAGAGAAGCCTTGCTTCGTGAACACTATAGAGGCGGGCAGTCTTTTTATGTGTGTCCACGCGTGAGCGATTTAGAAGAACGCAAACAATTTTTGCAAGAACATGTACCAGAGTTAAAAGTTGTTTTAGCCCATGGCCAAATGCCGCCTGGCGAATTGGATGATGTGATGAATGCCTTTTACGATGGGCAATATGATGTTCTGCTTTCAACAACAATTGTAGAATCTGGTCTAGATATACCAACAGCCAATACGCTTATCATTCACCGCGCAGATATGTTCGGTCTCTCGCAGCTTTATCAATTGCGAGGGCGCGTGGGTCGTTCAAAAACAAGGGCGTATGCCATTTTCACTTTGCCGGTGCATAAAGTTCTAACGACTGGCGCAGAGCGACGCCTTAAAGTTCTGCAATCTATTGATACCGTGGGCGGCGGCTTTGGTGTTGCAAGCCATGATCTAGACATTCGTGGTTCTGGTAATTTGCTGGGCGATCAGCAATCTGGTCAAATTAAAGAAGTTGGCTTTGAGCTTTATCAACAAATGTTAGAAGAGGCAGTGGCTGAACTAAAAGAAGGCGGAGAAGTGGAGGGAACCAATGAACGCTGGTCACCACAAATCTCAGTTGGCGCACCTGTCTTAATTCCAGAATCTTATGTACCAGATTTGCAACTACGCCTTGGTCTTTATAGACGCCTTGCGGACATTGCCAGTGCACGCGAAATAGATGCCTTTGGCGCAGAGCTAATAGATCGTTTTGGTCCATTACCAGAAGAAGTAGATTACCTATTAAAGATTGTCTTTATCAAAGGCCTATGTGTTCGTGCTCATATTGAAAAACTAGATGCTGGTCCAAAGGGTTTGGTGATACATTTCAAAGATCAAGAATATGCAAACCCTGCCGCCTTATTAAAATGGATTTCAGAGCAGGGCGATCTTGCAAAAATCAGAGCAGATCAATCTTTGTTCTTAAATAGAGATTGGCCAACAGCAGACAAACGCCTTAAAGGTGCTGCTGTGATTGCATCAAAATTGGTTAAGTTTTTAAGCGAATAGAGTGATTTAAACTATTGTTTTAATTGTTATTTTTAGATAACTCATCTAATATCTTTTTAGTCTCGCTATCTATTTCCAGTTCGCTAGCTTTTTGAGTCTTATCTTTAGAAATCGCTTTTTCTAAACCTTCAGAGAGTGCTTCGACACTATCTTTAATCGGAGCAGATGCCTTTTCCATTTGTGCATTGAGTGAGGTGCTCAAGCTATCTTCTGTATCTGTAACTGCTTCGCTTGTTTTTTCACTTACACTCGCTTTTGCATCAACGGCAATAGCGCTAACTGCACCAACAGTAACGCCTACACCTTTGCTCAATTCACTTGGCTTAGTAGAAATTGCAGGTGCTTGTTTGTTTGCTTCTTTTGAAGCAGCACTAGAAGAAACAGTTGGTGATTTTGCAACTGCGCTTACTGCTGCGCTTGATGCCGTATTTTGTGAAGTGGTTGGTGCAGTGCTGGTAGCAGAAGTTATAATTGGTTTTACGCGAGAAATGTTAGCCTCAAGCAAAACATCAGACTGCCCACCAATTAAGATCAAATGTTCAACATCATCTCTTCGAACTAAAACCAGGCGTCTTTTATCATCAACAACAGCAGCATCTGTGACAGCCAATCTTGGTTGGCGCTTTTTGGCAGATAATCTTGCAACCTTATTACCAAAAAGTCTTCGTATAAGCCACACGCACAAGACCAAAATAATGAGAAGCGATACAAATAAGATCGCAAGCTCTACACCCGAATTAAAATTAGTCCCAAATAGATTATTCACGATGTTCATAAATTTAATCCCAGTTTAAAAAATATAGGTTTAGGCACCAATTTAGATAATAATATGCTGAACTCTCAATAGAAGCAATTTATAACCCAATTATAGCGTCTCAATACATGAATGATATGCCAAAAAGCCCAAAATAGCCCTTGTTTGAGCAGATATTTGTCCAATTGGGATTTTCGATCGTGCCCATATATGGTTTACATAAGGGAACAAAATAATAGATTCGCTTTGGATTGAAATGGTGTCCGATTGACCAATAATAAAGACAAGAACACAATGAGTGATTTTACACCGCTTGTTGATCGTCCATCTCACACCTCAGGTAAAACGGTTTTCTTTTTATTGGCGTTGTTCCTAATTGGTTTGGCAGTGCATTTTGGCTATTTATACCACACTCAATTAGGCGAAACTTACATTCTTGTCATTATGGCAGGTCTTGCTGCAGTTGGCATATTTTGCCTACTTGCCTTCGCTTTTGGTTTCATCTGGCTTTCATCAAGCAAGCGCTCAGATGAATTTTCAAAACATTTAGTCAATGGCATGGATTCTGGTGTATTGGTCACCGATTCAAAAAATAAAATTATCTATGCCAACAAAGCTTATGGCGAACTCACTGGCGCGAAATCTGATTTAGACACTGCAAGCATAGAAGCTGTATTTTCGCAAAACAGCACAGCGTCTGAAGCAATATATAGAGTTTCTCGAAAAGCTAAAAATGGTGAAACGGGTTCTGGTGAATTTAGAATTCCAACAGGTATCAATTCAAATTTCGAAGGGCCGCGTTGGTTTAGAATAAGAGCGCGCACCATGCAGCATTCGCTCGATAAAAAAGGTCTTTTGGTTTGGCAACTGTCAGACATAACAGGAGATCGCCAAGAACAAGAGATCGCTTTCCAAGAATTGCAACATGCCATCAATTATTTAGATCACGCTCCAGCTGGTTTCTTCTCAGCCGAAAAAGATGGATCAATAGGCTATCTTAATTCAACGCTGGCAGACTGGCTTGGGATTGATCTTGCTCTATTCGAACCTGGCACCATTAAGCTTAACGAATTTGTATCAGGCAACGGCATTCAACTTATCAATGCAGTCGTGCCACAAGACAACAAAGCCAAAACTGCCATAATCGATGTTGACTTTATAAGAGGCGAGAATGGGCGCATGCCAGTGCGCCTATATCATAAAGTAACGCCAGACACAGATGGCACAGCCGGCAATAGCCGTACGCTTGTGATCAACAGACTGGCAAAAGAAGAAACAGACAGCGCATTACTTGATGCAGAACTACGTTTCACACGTTTCTTCAACAACACCCCAATCTCAATTGCATCGCTTGGCCAAAACGGCAAAACAGTGAGAACAAACGCACCCTTTATGCGCATGTTTAAAGAGAGCCTAGGAAAAGCTGGCAAAGCAGAAGGCCTAACGCTTAGCGAATTAGTTCGTAAAGAAGACCAAGAACTGATCAATGAAGCCGTTCAAGACGTGCTTGAGGGCAAAATAGCCCAACACCAAGTAGATGTTGAAATGGACGGCGAAGACGCCAGAAACTTACGCCTTTATTTATCACCTGTAATTGATGCAGGAGAAGAGGGTGCTAAAAATGACAAAGCAATTGATGAGCGTGTTGTTGTTTAAGCACTAGAAACTACAGAACAAATTGCAATGCAAAAGCAGTAAAAAAAAAAAAAAAAAATGCAAGCTGTGGGTCAGCTAGCTGGTGGTATTGCGCA
>JBGCEA010000195.1:0-9730 GCA_045105915.1 Nitratireductor sp. | reverse complement strand
AAAAACGTTTCGTTTTGAAAAAGAATTTTGCGAATATTTGGGCGGTGATGTTGAGTGTGTTGCGGTTAACTCTGCAACGGCTGGTCTTCATTTAGCGCTAGAAGCCATTGGCATAACGCATGGTGATGAAGTGATTGTGCCAGACTACACCTTTACTGCAACGGCAGAGGTGGTTCGTTATTTAGGGGCTGATCCTGTTTTTGTAGATGTTGACTATGATAGCTTCAATATAAGCGTTGATGCAATTGAAGCCGCAATAACCGACAAAACCAAAGCCATTATGCCAGTGCACTTTGCAGGTCTTGCATGTGATATGCAGGCCATTTTAGACCTTGCTAATAAGCATGGTTTGAAAGTGGTTGAAGATGCGGCGCATGCTCTGCCTTCATCTAGTGGCGGTGTGCGTGTTGGGCAATTTGAATCAGCCGCAAGTGTATTTAGTTTTTATGCCAACAAAACCATCACCACCGGTGAAGGTGGCATGCTGGTAACGAAAGATAAGGCAATAGCTGATAGAGCGCGCAAAATGCGCCTTCATGGATTTGATAGAGCTGCGTTTGATCGCTTTAAAACCGGTAATTGGATGTATGATATTGTAGCGCCAGGCTATAAATATAATATGACCGATATAGCGGCGAGCCTTGGTTTGCATCAGTTAAAAAAAGCTGATTTCTTTCAAGAAGAACGCCAAAAAGTCTGCCGTCAATATGATGAAGCGCTTGCAGATTTGCCTTTAGAATTACCTGCGCATTGCGCAAAGGGTGATGTGCATTCGTGGCACTTATACATTGTGCGAGTTAGCGAAGACGCGAAAATAGATCGTGATACTTTGTTTCAAGAAATGGCAGAAGCTGGCATTACTTGCTCTGTTCATTATACGCCTCTGCATAGATTTACGTATTGGCGCGAGACTTATGATTTAAAAGCTGAGCAGTTTCCTCAATCTGAACGCGCGGGCAAAAATGTAATTTCACTTCCTTTATATGTTGGCATGGAACAAGAGAAAACTGATTATGTCATTGCCACGCTTAAGCGCCTACTTGGTTAGGAGGAGTTAATGGCTAAACGAATATTTGATATTTTGTTTTCGTTTGCTTTGTTGCTTATGTCATTTCCGCTCATGGCGATTGCCTTTATTGGTATTCGGCTTACATCAAAGGGACCCATATTTTATGAGGCCGCGCGTATCGGTAAAGATGGCGCTCTATTGACCATGTATAAGTTTCGCACCATGCATGTAAATGATGGCAAGGGCTCTGCCATTACTTCGCCAAATGATGCACGCATTTTTAAGTTTGGTGCTTTTTTGCGAGCCAGTAAAATTGATGAGTTGCCGCAATTATACAATATCATAAAAGGCGATATGTCTTTTGTGGGGCCGCGCCCAGAAGATCCATCTATTGTTGATAAATATTACACAAAATGGATGCATGAAACTTTGGCGGTTAGGCCTGGGCTTACAAGCCCTGGCACTTTGTATTTTATGAAAGGGTTTTCTGCTGCTGTATCTGATGATGATGCAGAGCAATCGTATAGCGATAAAATATTAGCGCCAAAATTAGAACTCGATCTTAAATATATAAAAACCCAGACCTTTATTAAAGATCTGGGTATAATATTTGAAACTGCTATGACTGTTCTAATCAGATTACTGTCTTTTAAAACAAAAGAGTAATCTTAAGCGCTTAACTTCTTTTCTTGAATGTGAAGCCGCGATCATCATCTGCAACAAATTCGAAGTTAAAAGCTTTCATTTGCTCAGCATATTTGTCTCCAGTAATGGCAAGTGAAATATATTGAGGGCCTTTTTTAAGCGTGTTCTTCATGCCTTCCATAATTTGTAGTTCAGCACCATTTGTTGTGATGCTGATAAGTTTTGGAATTGGCAGTTTATGTTTTGCAATCACTTTGTCTACTGTTGTCACCGGCACTTTAATTTCGTTATAGCCTCTACGCTTCATTTCAGCTGGGGTGGCTTCTGATAGATCGGCAAGGACAGCAGATGCTGGATGTTCTTTACTTTCAAAAAACGAAAGAACTTCTTCTTTGTTCCAACCGCCTGCATTGATGACTAAAATTTTGTCAGACAAATTGTTGCGATCAGCATAGGCTTGCAAGGCTTCGCAGTTTTGTGTGTCTGGCTCCATGACAACAACTTTGCCAGTGCCAGAAACCATATTCAAGAAATATGCTGAGCGTGAGCGGCCAACAGCGAGCAAATCTGCAGGTGCACCTATTTGAAAAACATAGTCGTTTTCATTGATGATTGAATAGGGCAAGCGATTTGCACGGCGTGTGATGCCGTTGCTGTATTTTAACTTCTCAGGCAGCATTCTTAGTGCAAATGAAGCGGGTTTTGTAAGTACTCGCCACAAAGCTTCAGGTAACAAAAGCTTGGTTTTTAAGATTATATCTCTGCTGTTCATTTGTGACATGGTGTTTTCCAAATTTTGTAAAATTAATAAATGTATCGTTTTGTTTAATGACAGCTTGGCAGCGTCTTTTTCTCTATGTTTTCAGTTAGACCTTAATTCGGCTTTTGAACTTACCACGCGCAGGCACACCAGCTAAGGCAGGCGCTTTTCTATCGTCTTTATAAAGTTCACCTTTTGCTGTCATGCCATATAAAGTGTAATTCAAATCGAGAAGCTCTTTACATAATGCTTCTCTTGTTGTGCCTGAGCGTTCTAATGTTTCTCTGTTGGCCTCAGTAATAATGACAGGTGGGTTGTCGCATGAGAGTAAATCTAAAGCGCCTTTAAAAGCGTAATGCTCAAAACCTTCTGCATCCATTTTTATAAGAGAAATTTTATTCTTATATTTTTCTAAATCTTTATCCAGTCGAACAATATTTACGGTTTCAGTATTGTTCGTTTCATCAGGTGATGTAGCAGCACCTACATAGCCCAATGCACTTTCGCGTGCTTCGTCACCTTCAATTACAAACTGTGCGCTGCCTTCTTCGGCGCCAACTGCTAGTTTTCTAATCTCAACAATTTCTTCTTGCTTGTTTAGCTTTACGTTTTGTCTAAATATTTTTTCAATTCTATTGCCTGGTTCGTAGCATATAACTTTATCGCATTTTTGAGCCATTAAGGTTGCGAACCAACCAAAGTTAGACCCCACATCAACGCTTACATCTCCCTTAGAGATAGTGTTGTTTATAAAATTACTGAGTGAAGGCTCGAAGATACCATCATAAACAACTTGCAAGAAAAGACGATCTGGAATGGAGACAAATTCGCGTCCATCATTTGCCTTAACCACACCGGTTGGGTTAGATGGGAGTAGGGCTGCGCCAATTTTGCGTTTTAAAGAAAGCGGCAAAATTTTTCGCAGTAGATCAACCAGCCATGGAAATTTTCGAGTAACCGTTGATAGTTTAGATGTTAGGAATGACATACTATTTACATACTTTAGTTAGAATTACGATTAAACGAAATGATGGGCAAATAGACATGACTTATACAGTCCAGCTATCATCAGTTTCATACGCCATCTTAATGAGTTGATTTGAGGCGTATTGTTTGAATATTTTTACGGACTGATTGTTGAAGTGATTTTTCCAATCACCTGCAATACCTTTTCTAGCAAATGAGTTTTTAGCAAACTCACCTTGTTTTCTACCCGTTATGTTTTTGAACGAATATTTACTGACCACCGCAGATGCTTTGTCATCAGAAAGCACTGTTCCAGTTAACTCAAATACCATTCTTTTCATTTCTTCTTCGGGGCTTTGTAGAAGGTCTTCGTACTTAACAATGGGAGTGTTTTTGTCTGCCCAAGAATCAACAAATTGAGCCCAGTTAAATCGTGTGCCCCAACCTTGCGTTGGATAGATTTCGAACATGTATTCTATAAATTTTGGTAGATTATGTTCAATATCTTCATAGTCCTTAAAGCCAAGAATTTTACGTTTCTCGTCTATTCCAAACTGCAAGTTTACTTCGTTTGGAAACAGAAAGTGATAATATGATGAAATCATAATATCGCGACCATCACGCATGACCACAGAGATGTTTTTGTATTTTGAACTATAGAGCTTTGTATCTCGTAAAATCATTTTCTGTAATTTAGGTTTTGAAAGCGATTTTGGAAATGGCACATCAATACATTCAGAAAGCATTTTTGAATACCAAGTTGCACCTGATTTTGGAAATTCAGAAACCAAATATAATGGTATTCTTCCTGATAGATAATTCCAAAGCATAATACGCTGTATTGCTCGAAAACGCATTGTATTTTTCGATAGTTCAGGTTCTGCAAAAACGTTATTTTTGATCGAAAAATTCATGTAAGCTATCTATTTTATGGGCTAATTTGTCGCTTTTTATCAACTGTTTTACTAATCCACAATAGAAAAATGACGATAGGTAAGATTTCCAACGCTATTTTGATCATGAATGTTCCAAAATCATTATTGAATAAAAATACGGAAAATCTAACGATCACCATTGAACCGACAAGCAGAGCAATTGGGTGAAGGGTGCGCGGAATAAACCATCGCCAAATTAGGCCGATGATTATGCCCATTAATGGCATACCAATAAGTAGGCCAGGCCAGCCAAAGTTTAGGTAGAGTTCGCCAACATAGCCTGGTGGCACACCACTTATATCGTAGCCAAAAATATTAGTGCCAATCCATTTTCCCATTTCAACAAACATAGGTTTGTTTGGATAAATTGATGAGGGAACAATTATGAATAACCAACCGATAAGTGTTTCGCCATAAAACCATGCGTCGTTTTCTTTGAAGTGGTCAAAAATTTGTGCTGTTTTTGTAATGTCTAATAAATAGCGCCTCGAAATAATAGATTCGATAACCGAGGTATATCTCTCATCACCCACGCGCTGAAGGGTTGTGTATGCAATTATGCCATAAGCAGCTCCACTCACAGCTAATATATAATCGTATCTTAAGCGTATGCCTGAGAAGTAGGCGATTATGAGCATGTCTAAGCAAACTAAAATGGCCTGCGCTCTGGCGTTGAAGATGGTTGGTATCACTGTTGAGATCAGGAGCGAGATGATCAACATGAGTATAATAAGCTTGGAATATTTTCGTGTTTTGGGCGTCAAGAGTATATAAACAAGACTGATATAAGCTGTGGTTTTGGCAAATAGCGCAACCTTATAATATACATATAAAGACGAGCCCAATCTTCCGCCTGCGCCTTCTAATTCTAAGAAACGCTTTTCAGAGAATTTTGATAGTAAGGAGCTTATACCAATTGAGTTTATAGCCAACAAAGCACAAGTGAGTGTTATAATTGTTAGCACCAAACAAATGAACAATATTCTGTTTGGACGCCATTTTGTTTTGAATGTTAAAATGGGTTTTTGTGGTGAGACAGAAAAGAATAAGTAGCTAATAACAAATAATAATATTGCCACCATAATGGTGTAGGTGCCGGTTATAAATACATCTATTCGTTTGCCTGCGAGCAATTCTTCCATAGATATAGGATTTAGAACTAAAAAGGGTACCTTGAGTGTAACGCCCATTAGAACAGTTATTCCAAGCATTAACACAGGATCAAAAAGATAGGTTCTTGATCTAAATAACATCAAGAACAGGTAGGCTACAAAGAATACATACCCTGCGAAAATAAACTCGGTTTCTTGACTTGTGCTTGAAGCCAAATAACCCTGCAGATAATAATAGCTCACGCCAACGAACACTATTGAAAGCCCTAAACAGAAGCGCAAGAATGAAATTGGCTCAGGCAATTTATAGTTTTTGTAGACATTTATTGAACTGCTGCGCATTTTTTGTCTGACTTGCCTGTTTCGTGTTGCACGTTTTTAAACGGTTTTTGGTGATTTATAAAGGTATTTAATTGCTGGTTTGCGCTATGATTTCTGATATTGGTAAGCCATGAAAAAGATGTCTTTAAAAAATGATTTTATGTGGGTTGTTGCGGCTCAAATCATTGGTTTGCTGTCTGGCTTGTTTGGCTTAAAAGTTTTAACCAACTTAATGGACACTGGTCAGTTTGGTATTTATCAACTGGGCTGGTCTGTTGCGCTTATTTTTACCACTGGTTTGTTTAGTCCATTTGGTCACGCCATCATACGTTTGTATCCCAACTTTGCTGCGCTTTTTTTGGCGCGTGATTTTACGTATAAAAACGTCAAAAATCTTAGCCTATTAGTGCTGGTCATCTTTATCATTGGGCTTGCAATTTCTTTTGCTTTAAGCGCGTTTGCACAAGTCAATTTGTTGTTTTGTATTGCAACATTATTTGCGGTACTTGGCCTTGGGGTTTCGCTGTTTTTACAACATTTTCAAACTTCGCAACGCCAAAGAAAGACCTTTGCAATAAGCCAGTTTTTTGTTTCCTTTGGTCGTCCAATAAGCGCAGCTTTTGCAATACTATTTTTCAGTTTCTCTTCAGATCAAGCATCCATGGCATTGTTGGCCTCGGGTGTTTATTTGTTGTTATTTGGCTTTGTCCAGTTTTGGTTTGTGAAACGAGGGTTGCTTAAGAGCGAATATGAAAATCAACAATCAGAAAAACCTGACGCATTAGAAATTGAGAGTGGTAAAGAGCAGATTGCTAACAATTCTTCTATTTTAGCCGTCGCTATTCCTATGGCAATTATTGGCTGCCTCACTGTATTTTCTGTTTATATAGATCGTTGGATTATGAGCCAAATGCTCGATGTTGCTGCGGTCGGTATTTATGCAGCGATGTTTCAAATCTCAATCGCGCCGCTCACCTTCATGCAAGGAACGGCAAATCGGTTTGCCTTACCTTTGATTTTTAAAAATGCAATTTCTTCTAATTCCAAAAGCGAACGCATGGCCGCAATGAAAAATGCAAAAAAATTAGTATGGTTTTGGGGAGCTGGGATAACCTTAGTTGTTTTAACAGCTTTTGTTGCGCATCAATTGATCGTACAATTACTTACAACACCAGCCATTGCCCAATATTCTGATTTGCTTCCAATTTTGTTGTTAGGCATGGCACTCGAAAAAACGGCTCAAGTGATTACAATTAAGGGCAACACAACTATGCAGATAAAACGTTATGTGCCTGCAAGGCTGTTGCATATTATCGTTTTGTTGCCTCTTGGTGTTTGGCTAACCTCATTATATGGTATTTATGGTTTTGCTTTTGCGCATGTTGTAGCGGGTCTGGCTATTTTGATTGCCACCATTTGGGTCAATTTTAAGTTGATCAAGCACACCATTTAGTTGCATGTGCGAAAAATGTACTTGTATAAAACTGATAAAATTTAGTCAAAAACTCATACAATTATGAATGAATCCTTCTTTTTGACACGCTCAAATTGCTTTTAAGGACTATTTTTCGACTTTTAAGCGTTTAGAAGTGAAATCGTAAGTTGCATAATATACTGTATTGCCGTAACGGTAGCTTTAATTTGAAATATAGAGATTTCAAGTTGCGAATACTTGTTATGTGGGCACTATAAAGACTATGGGCGAATTTTTATTAAAATTACCTCGATATAAAAAAATGATACTTGTATTGCTGGCAGATTCTGCTGCGATACTCTTTAGTTATCTTTTAGCGATTTGTTTGAGGCTTAACGATTTTTGGCCTGTTGACTGGGTTTTAAATACTTGGCCACTTTTGGCATTTTCTATTTTTGTTGGCGTTTGCTTTAGCCTTCTTTTAGGTGTGCCTTTAATAAAGGTATCTGCATTTGAGGGTAGGGCTCAACTGCGCCTTGCTTATTGGGTTTTGTTGGTTGCCTGTTCTACATTCTTTGTGAATATTGTTTTTGAGGTGGGTGCACCAAGAACGGTTCCAATCATGGAAGGCTTTTTGCTCTTTGTGTTTGCTGTTGGAGCACGCTTTTTGGCGCTTACTGCGCTTAGGTATTCTTTGAGTAAAGAGTTTAATGGCCCACTAAAAAGGGTCGCGGTGTATGGCGCTGGTAATGCGGGCATGCAGCTTGTTGAATTGCTTAAAAGCGATCACCAATATGACGTGGTTACAATATTTGATGGCAACAAAAATCTAGATGGGGTGATGATGTCTGGCGTGGGTGTGGCTTCACCTAGTAAAATGAAAAAGCTAATTGCAAAGAAAAAAATAGAAACAATCTATTTAGCTATTCCATCCGTTTCTGCTGAAAGAAAAAGAGAACTGCGTCTAGAAATTTTGAGCACTGGTTGTGAAGTGAAAGAGATGCCATCTTATACTGAGTTATTGGCGTCTGACGATATATTGACAAGTCTACAGCCTGTGACACCAGATAGTCTTTTGGGTAGAGATGGTGTCGAAATTGATCTGCCTGAAATCAATCAGGCTTATGCTGGTAAAAATGTTCTTGTGAGTGGTGCAGGTGGCTCTATTGGCTCTGAGCTTGCGCGCAAAATTATTGGCATTGGCTCTAAAAGTCTTGTTTTGTATGAGTTGTCCGAATTGGCGCTATATCAAATTGAAAAAGAGCTAAAGCCCTTAGCTGAAGAAAAGGGCATTAAGCTGTATCCAGTATTGGGCTCAGTTAGAGACAGCGTTCGTATAAATGATATCTTGAAGCGCTACTCAGTTGAAGTAGTGCTGCATGCCGCCGCCTATAAGCATGTGCCGTTGATTGAGATGAACGAGTTAGAAGCTGGGCGCAATAATATTTTAGGCACAAAGACCATAGCTGAGGCTGCTCTTAAAAATAAAATAGAACGTTTTATTTTGATTTCGACTGACAAAGCCGTTCGTCCCACAAATGTTATGGGCGCTAGTAAAAGATTTGCAGAGCTTGTTGTTCAAGACTTGGATGTAAAATCTAAGAATACAATTTTTTCTATTGTTAGATTTGGCAATGTTTTGGGTTCATCTGGATCAGTTATCCCTTTGTTTAAAGAACAGATAGAAGCTGGCGGCCCGCTAACAGTGACCGATGCTGAAGTGACGCGTTATTTTATGACCATCTCAGAAGCCGCTAAGTTGGTGCTTCTTGCTGGCTCTTATGCTGAGGGTGGTGATGTATTTGTTCTTGATATGGGCGAGCCGGTAAAAATTATTGATCTTGCTAAAAAGATGATTGAGTTTAGCGGCTTTAAAGTATTGGACGATAAAAACCCTCAAGGTGACATTGAAATAAAGGTCACAGGCTTACGCCCTGGTGAAAAGCTGTATGAAGAATTGCTCATTGGCGATAATACTTTGCCAACACCGCATGAAAAAATCTTGCGCGCTCAAGAGGTTTCGCTTTCTTCAGCTAAGCTAAATGCTGCTGTTAAAAAAATAGACAAAGAAATTGCTAACAATAACGATGAGGGCATTAGAAAAGTGCTTTTAGAAGTTGTTGAAGGATTTATTCCTGCTGCCCATTAAGGGGGGAGATTTACCTTATTTGCCTTTTTTTTGTTCTGATCTTGCTTTTGCCATTTAGCTGTTATTAGATAGAATTTAATAATAAAAACCACGATTATGGTGCTCACAAGAAGGTTATGAGCATATTTATTGTGTTTGTTGTAATAACTATAGTTCTAAAGGGCAAAAATGAAGAATTCTCGTCTTGGTTTTACTTCAAGTGTATTTTCGGCCGCCGTCACAATTGCCGCTTTTTCCTCTTTTCCATCTATCGCAAATGCTGAGCAAATTGTTGCAATTGGCGTTGCTGAGCGCGGCGCGCCATGCCTAATTATTCGAACTCAAAAAGGCGCGATCTATTCTTTGAAGGGTGCGCGTTCTGGCGCGTTAATAGGAAAGCGCATACAAGTCACAGGAATGCCATTACGTTTTAGTAATTG
>JBGCEA010000194.1:0-5567 GCA_045105915.1 Nitratireductor sp. | reverse complement strand
CGCAGCATTAAGCGTAGACGCACTTGGCGAAGAGCGCGTGCGCTGCATTATGATGCCCTATAAATATACATCAGATGACAGTTTGAAAGATGCAGAAGATTGCGCCAAAGCATTGGGCACGCGCTATGAAATTGTGCCAATCGAAGCACCCGTGCAAGGCTTTCATGATGCCCTCAAAGACGTATTTGCTGGCACAGATGAAGGCGTGACAGAAGAAAACCTGCAATCACGTGCAAGGGGCGTCATCTTAATGGCGGTCTCAAACAAGTTTGGCTCAATGGTTGTAACAACTGGCAATAAATCAGAAATGTCTGTTGGCTATGCCACGCTTTATGGCGATATGAATGGTGGCTATAACCCCATTAAAGACCTCTATAAAATGGAAGTCTATAAGCTGTCTGATTGGCGCAACAAAAATTGCCCACCAGATTGCAAAGGTCCAAATGGCATCGTTATTCCTCAAAACATTATAGATAAAGCGCCATCTGCTGAACTTCGTCCAGATCAAACCGATCAAGATTCACTCCCGCCTTATCCCGTGCTAGACGATATTTTAGAGTGCTTAGTTGAAAAAGAAATGTCGACTGCTGATATTATCGAAAAAGGCCATGACAAAGAAACAGTGCATAGAATAGAGCATCTTTTATACATTGCAGAATACAAAAGACGCCAATCAGCACCTGGTGTAAAAATCACACGCAAAAACTTTGGCCGCGATAGAAGATATCCAATTACGAATAGATTTAGAGATCGTGATTAATTATCTAGCCTTTATGAAGGAAAATGCGCGCTGGATAGTAGGCGGGTTTTTTCTGTGTTTTTGTTCTGCCTTTGGGCAAACTTTTTTCATCTCACTTTTTGGCGGTGAAATAAGAGCAGAATACAATCTCACAAATGGTGAGTTTGGATCGCTCTATATGGTGGCAACGCTGTTTAGCGCCATAACGCTTACCTATATTGGCAAAGTGGTAGATATAATTACCGTTTCAAGATCATTGCTATGGGTCATACCGGCTTTAGCCTTTGCGACCACCATGATGTATTGGTCAAATGCCATAATTCTTTTATTTCTCACCATCTATTTCTTGCGCCTTTTTGGCCAAGGTATGATGACCCATATTTCCATTACTGCTATGGGCAAATGGTATTCGGGGCATAGGGGCAGAGTGGTGTCTATAGTAACGCTGGGGCACCAGTTTAGTGAGGCCGTGTTACCCTACATATTTATTGGTATTATTGGACTGGTAGGCTGGCGCACAAGTTGGCTATTTGCAGCACTCTTTTTGATTTTAGTTGCGCTTCCAATTATTTTCATTCTCATGCGCGTAGAACGCGTGCCAGCAAACACAGATAAAAAAGCAAAAAGACTGCCAGCTCAAGACTGGAAGCGCGGCGAAGTGCTACGCGACAGTGTGTTTTGGCTTGCAATGCTTGGTATTTTAGCATCGCCTGCAATTGGAACAACGGTCTTTTTTCACCAAGATTATTTGGTAGAATTGCGCGGATGGGAGGAACATGTATTCGCATCTGCCTTTATATTAATGGCGATTACAAATGTGTTTTCTACCATGATATGTGGTCAACTGGTTGATAGGTTTGGCTCGCCATCGCTCTTGCCTTTTGTTTTGCTGCCTTTGGCTCTTGGCTGCTTTACGCTGGCTTATATACCATCACAAATAGGCATATTTATTATGATGACATTTGTGGGTCTTTCATATGGCGGTGCATCTGTTGTGTTTGGCGCAATATGGCCAGAAGTCTATGGCATAAAGCATTTGGGGGGCGTTCGTTCACTCACCATGGCTTTAATGGTTTTCTCTAGTGCTTTGGGGCCAGGCCTTTCAGGCATTTTAATTGATTTTAACGTTTCATATTTGACGCAATTCGCCTATATGGGGCTCTACTGTATTGCTGCAAGCATTATAATGGTGTTTGTATCGCAAAAATATAAATCTCGTGCGCTGGTTGAAGGCGCAAACTAATAGCGAATGAACATGAAACCTGTAGTAAGATTTGCACCATCGCCAACTGGCAATATTCACATCGGTAACGCGCGCACAGCACTGATTAACTGGATCTATGCAAAGCAAAATGGCGGCGATTTGATATTGCGCCTAGACGATACTGACACAGCGCGCTCGCGCCAAGAATATGCAGATAATATTGCAGCAGATATTCGCTGGCTTGGCATAGAGCCAGCAAGAACAGAAAAACAATCTAGCAGATTTGAGCAATATGGTATCGCGACACAAAAGCTAAAAGATGCAGGTCTTTTATATGCATGCTATGAAACTGCAGATGAGCTAGATCGCCAAAGAAAACGCCTTGCAATGCGCGGCAAGCCGCCAGTTTATGATCGCTCTGCTCTTAAATATTCTGATGAAGATTTAGCAAAATTCAAAGAAGAAGGCCGAACCGCGCACTGGCGCTTTTTACTGCCAAACTTTGAAAGCGATCCGTTTGCGCCAAAACGCACAGATGTAAGTTGGACAGACCTTGTAAAAGGTGATGTATCTATTGACTTGGCGTCTATGTCGGACCCTGTTTTAATCAGAGAAGATGGTACATGGCTTTACACGCTTCCAAGCGTTGTAGATGATATTGAAATGGGCGTGACGCACATTATTAGAGGTGACGATCACGTTACCAATTCTGGCGCACAAATAGCTGTATTTGAAGCCTTGGGCGCAACACCGCCAAGCTTTGGTCACCACAACTTTTTAACATCCATCACAGGTGAGGCATTCTCAAAGCGCCTTGGCTCAATGTCTTTGCAAAGCCTAGCACAAGAGGGTTTTGAGCCAATGGCAGTTGCAAGCGTTGCAACGCTTATTGGTACATCTGGCCCAGTAGAAGCCATGCCAGACATGCAGGCTTTGATTGAAAAATTTGATATTAAATCAATCACAAAATCTGCTGCAAAATTTGACCCAGCAGAAGTGGGTGTCATTAATGCAAAATTGGTTCACGATTTTGACTACGATCTAGTCAAAGACAGATTAGAGGCAGATGGTGTTGGCGGCGGCGCTGTATTTTGGAATGCTGTTAAAGGCAATATCTCTAAGGTGAATGAAGCCAAAGACTGGTGGAGCAAAATTCAAAATGCCACACCTGTAATTGAAGATGAAGATAAAGAGTTTATTGCAGCTGCTGCTAGCATGTTGCCTCAAGAACCATGGGACGAGAACACATGGGGCGAACTTACCAATGCGCTAAAAGCTGAGACCGGTCGTAAGGGTAAAAACTTATTTATGCCGCTTAGAAAAGCCATAACAGGCGAGGCGCATGGTCCAGAACTTGCTATTTTATTGCCAATTATTGGACGGGAAAAAACGCTGGCCCGACTATCCTAATATTGCCTTTGGCATATTCTTTGTCGCCCTCATTACCTGTCGCAAGTCTTCCAATAATAGTTGGAGACAATTTTCCGCGTCTATTCATTAGTGTCTCAGGGTCAATATTAGGATCTTCATAATCGTCTGGAATGGCAATAAGCGTTTTGGTTGCTGGTTTTTCGCCCTCAACACTAGCGAGCTTTTCGCCACCTGCTATCTCATCTAAACCACTAACATATCTGTGCTCTACATCGCAGCTAGGGTTGTAGCTTTTGCGATAAGCAAAGGCGTTTTCTAAGCTAGAGTAGGGCTGGCCTGAAAGGTAAGAAACAGATTGCTCTGCATCTTCTTGTGGCATTTTATGGAAAAACAGCGCAGTTTCCACGCCTTTATACGTGCCTTGGCAGGTAGCATTGTCTTGCTCAAGTCTGTTTTTGGTGGTTGAAAAACTAATAGGGAAATAATAGCCATCGCATATTCTAACGCATAGTGTTCTATAAGTTGTACCAAACTTGCCAATCGTACCGCCACCTTGCGTCTTATTGTTACGACCATCATTGCTATAGGTGCGTGTGCCAAAAATTTGCTCTAAAAGTGTTTTTCTTTTTGGCTTTTCAGCCACTTGTTGTTTAGCGTTACAATTGTTTCCTCTAAGCGAGCGCTCAATTTTTGCACGTTGACGGCTCACATTGCCAGATTTTGGTGCAAGTCTTCTGGTTTGTTTTTGTAATGCACGTAAATTAGATTCCATCTTGGAAAGGCTAGATTTTATGCGTCTACATTTACTAGAGCCAGAAATAACATGACAACCAGCGCGGCGCATTATGACCTTAGTTTTTCTAATTTGTGAGGCTTGATCGTTAACAGCGCGCTTATATTTGTTGTATTTGGCCGAAGGTTTAGAGCGCTGCGCGCCCAAAGATGCCAATTGACGTTTTAAGCTGACACAAGCATTAGATTGCGCATGAACGTCTTGATAACTGCTAACAACAATAATCGTACTGATAAAAACACTAAACCATAGCGCAAAAATAGGCCCAAAAATGCCATGCGTAAGCCTTTGTAGGCTTGAGTTTGCAAATTGCTTTCTCAAACTGGCATCCGTGTCTATCAACTATTTAAGGCCTTTTAGTAATAAAGTTGCTCTAAAATACTACTTGATGGTTAATGAAGCCTATCTAAATGACGAGAAAATGACATAAATGTATTTTAGAGTGTTTAAAGTAGATTCGGTCTTAAAATATGAACATTCCCACATACAAAGACGTGCAAATAGCTGCCAAGCGCATAGAAGACGCTGCAATGAAAACCCCATTGCTAAATTTCAGCGTTTTAGACGATCTGATTGGCGCAAAAATTTGGCTAAAAGCAGAAACATTGCAAGTCACTGGCGCTTTCAAATTTCGGGGTGCTTATAATGCCATAAAAGCGCTCACTAAAGACGTAAGAGCAAATGGCGTTGTGGCAGCGTCTTCTGGTAATCATGCGCAAGCCATAGCAAAAGCGGCCTCAATGTTTGACATACCTTCTTATATTGTGATGCCGCAAGACACGCCCCAAATTAAGCTAGATAGAACAAGAGCCTTTGGTGCGAGCGTTATTTTGTACGATAGATACAATGAAGACAGAATAAAAATAGCTACCGACATTGCCGCTAAAAAACAAACACCTTTCATTCACCCATATGAGCATTTTGAAGTCATTGCAGGCCAAGGCACATGCGGGCTAGAAATATGTGAAACTCTAAAAGCACAAAATGAAACGCTAGATCATGTTTTGGTGTGTACGGGTGGGGGTGGCTTAATGGCTGGCATTACGCTTTGTGTGAATAAACATTTTCCAAATGCAAAAATACACTCTTGCGAGCCGCTAGAGTTTGACGATTATGCGAGATCAATACAAACCGGAAAGCGTGAAGATAACAATCCAGATGCGCGCTCAATTTGCGATGCAATTGTAACGCCTTCACCAGGTATCAACTCTTTTGCAATCTGCGCTTCAAAACTCTCAACGGGTTTGGTTGCAAGTGATAGCCAAGTTTTAAACGCGGTTGCTTATGCCTTTAATGAATTGAAATTGGTGGTAGAGCCAGGCGGCGCAATTGCGCTTGCATGTTTGTTGCAAAACAAACAAATGTTTAAAGGCAAAACCATTGCGCTCACTTTGTCTGGTGGCAATATCGATCCTCAAATTTTAAACAAAGCATTGCAAGTTAATGCACAAGAAAAGGCA
>JBGCEA010000193.1:0-18954 GCA_045105915.1 Nitratireductor sp. | reverse complement strand
TGCCTTTAGACCATCGGCCATGTGATTGAATCGTGCTGCATTAGCTGCATGACAAATGACAACTTATACCATTTCAACATAAAGAGGCGGCCGCTTAGTACAACAAAACAGATGAGTCGATCTCTCGCTTAAATTTAGATTTCATTTGTTTATAAATGTCTGATGATTTACCTATTATCTTGGAGCAAGGCACAGCTCCTTGTTGCTCTCTTATTGGAAGTTATCCATACTAGTATAAGAGATTATAAAGAAAACGACTAATTTAGAGAAGGGCTAGATGGTCAATAAGTAGCTTGCTTAGAGGGGGCTTGGTTACTCTTATGCCACCAATATTGCATGAGTGGATGAGAACGGTCATCTCCAAGGGGTTAAGACCTAGCGCACCTTGCTTTTCAATAAGAATATTAGGAATGGCACTCCATCCCGCTTTCATAACTGGTTTTGACTACTTCTTTTCATTCTCATGAAGTGAACCGCTCCTAGTTTGCTGGAGGCTCCTATTCCATAGTAAAAGGAGTTATTGAAGAAGAAGATCTCTTGATGCGCACAGCCAATTGGCTCATATGTTCATTAGAAACGACTGTAATTGGAGAAACCAATATTTTCTAGAAAAACAAAAATGATCATGTCATTCATAGCAACTGGTCTATTGTTTACATTCATTATTGGATTGGCATGGAGTATTTCATCTGGCTTTGCAGGCTTTTGGGGCGGATTACCGTTTTGGGTAATTGCAATCTCCTTACTGACCATGGCTCTTTATGATTTTTAGGAAGAGACAATTCGCAAAAAAAGAAGAAAATTAGAAATCATGTCTTCAAAGCCAGTATTATGGTTTTCACTAAAACTGCCAGATGCGACCGATGCATCAATGTTCGCCTCTGGCGCATAGTGTTGAAAAGACGGCATGTAAATTGGGTTGTTTTTGATTTGGACATTGAACGTACCAAGTTTACGTAATCGCTTTTGATACTAATAATTAGGGGTTTGAAAAAATGTATATTTTCTATGTTACGGGAATGATAAAAGTCCTTAGTTTTTTTATTTACGCATGTTTTTTTTCTACACATTCAAATGCAGCAGAACTGCGCATTCTTACGTCTTTTCCACCCTTTGTAACTGATACATTTGTTGGGCTTTTTGAAAAATCCAATAATGATATACAAACACAGGTTCTAAATAAGAATACGATTGCTGCCATTGATGAAATACTACGCGGCAATAAAAGGAAATTTAATATTTTCTGGTCATCCTCGCCCGAGGCCTTTGAATTGTTGAAACAAAACAATGCTATCGCCACAAAAGATATATGTGGAAAAGATGGGCCTGACTCAGTAGTTCCTTTTGCGGTGTCTTCGGTAGGCTGGGCTCGCCGATTGGATTCTGAGCTTTTTATGCCTGCAGAATGGAATGATCTCTTAAAACCACTTTATCGCGGTAAGATAGCAATGGCTAGACCAGCACGATCAGGTTCAACGCATTTGATTGTTGAACATCTTCTACTTATTCGAGGTTGGAAAGATGGCTGGGCTTACCTATTAGAATTATCAGCAAATTTATCCACCTTAACCGCCCGTAGTTTTGGCGTTCCTGATGGTTTAATAAATAATCGGTTTGATATTGGACTGACCATTGATTTTTTATCACAGGCAAAAAGTGATCGTTTGCAATTTCGCTATGGTAGGCCTTTGATGTTGGTGCCTGCCCAAATAGGAATTTTGCGTGGAGGTGTAGGTATTAAATCTGCTTGCGAATTTTTACGTATGATGCTTTCACGTCAGGGACAACTCGAACTATTGGCGCCAAATATTTCACGAATTCCAATTGATCAAGCAGTTCGTGCCGAAGCTGCAAAAGAGCTTCCTGGTGACATTAAGGCAGCTCTAAGACTGTCTTGGTTGAATTACGATGCGAGCATTACGTCTTCTCGTTACTGGGGAGTAAATACTCTCTTTGATATTATGATCACAGAAACATTGAATGAAAGACGTGCATTGTGGCGACGCTACCATGACCTTAATGGTAAAGTATTTGATGCAGATTTATATAATATCAAACAAATATTAAGTGAGGTGCCTATATCAGAAACTGAGGCCGTAGCAGCGTCAGATATAAACCAGATTGGTCTCAGAAGTAGCGTTTTGACTAGCCAAAGTGTCCTTGAACGTAATTTGATAAATGAATGGCGCAGTAGAGTAAAAAAGCAAATGCAGCAAGCTGATGGCGCATTGTCACTTCTAGAACAACTGAGGGATAGATGATCAAAATTTGGGATAAAATTGCTCCAAAAATTTGGACGCGGCTTTTCCTTTTTATTCTTATGTCCGTATTACTGACATGGTCTATAGTTGGAATTACATTTTATTGGCTCGGAACAGCCCAAAATGTTTTGCATGTATTAAGCACAGAACAAGTGCCAAGACTTATGCAAACGTCTCTTCTTTCAGCTAAGACCGCCAATCTTGCGGCATTGAGTAATCGTATTCTTTATACACAAGGAAATGATTCCAAAAAATTAGAATCTGAACTTCGTGTTGCTATTTTTGAATTGGCAGAGCAACTGCAAGGTTCGCTGAATGAACCCATTACTCAAAATCAGTCAGAGAAGTTAAAAGGAGAATTATCTGCAGTTATACGTACACTGAACATATCTCGCCAAATAGAGAATTCTCTCATTAGCAAGATCGATAGATTACGATGGGTAAATGTAGAAATTCAAGATGAAACCGCTGCGTTGGTGGCTGATTTTTCATACAATATCGATGGACTTACAAGAAAACTACAAAATGCGCCCAGTTTTTTACAACGCAAAAAAATGGCTCAATCTCTTCGTTTTGAACAAAAGTTGTATGCCGCATTTGTTGAACTTGGAAATGAGTCCTCGATCTCAACAACGCTCGCGATACAAAGCGCCGCGAGTCAACAGCCTGAGCAACTTAACCAATTTTCTGATTTGTTATCTGACGCGCTTAATAGGATTAACCAGCGATTGGGGGAGTTACCTGTTAAAGCAGAATTTATAACTTTGTTGCAATCTTCAGAAGCACTTAACCTGCTCTCGATCGGCCCAAATGGACTTGTGGAAAATCGAAAGGAGTGGCAAATAGCACGCCGTCAGTTAAGTGATCACCTTAATTCAAGCTTTACGCTTCTGTCTGAAATGCAAAAACAATTGGGCATTGCAGCTGAAAAACATAGGGGTGATTTAGAGAATACGAGTAAAAATTTTGCAGATCAGGCTTTGCTTACAATGCAATCACTGGTGTTTTTTACTATATTTGCGGGGCTTGCTGGCTTATCTATTCTTTTCTTCTACATTCGACCTTCAATTATTTTACCTATGCAACATTTAAGCGCAGCCATGCGTCAAATAGCAGGTGGTCAGTCACCGCAATTGATAAAATCATCATATCGTAATGATGAAATCTCTCAATTAACTGATGCAGTAATAGCATTTAGCAACTCAGCAAAAGAGCGAGATCAGGCAATTGAACAGTTGCGCCAGACGCAGTCTGAACTTGTACAGGCTGGGAAGATGGCCGCGCTGGGAACACTGTCTGCTGGAATAAGCCATGAATTAAATCAGCCGCTTGGGGCAATTAGGCAAAGATTGCATTTGGCAGATAAAGCGCTAGGTGTCGGTGACAGTATTAAAGTCGCCCACCAAACAAAAAAAATTGAAAGTATGGTCACAAGAATGGAAAAAATAATTGACCATCTTAGACGCTTTGCTCGTCGGTCTGAATACCACCGTGAAGAAGTGCTTTTAGTGCCAGTAGCTAAAAATGCACATCAGTTTTTAACTATTAAGATGTCTGAAAATGGCATAGACTTTTCGATTGATCCTGCACTTGAAAATGCGTGTATTATTGGTGATCAAGTTCTACTCGAGCAAGTTTTATTGAATCTCATGTCAAACGCAGTAGATGCTATTATTGAAACTAAAAAAGCAGGCGAGATTTTATTACGATATGAAAAACCATCCAAAGGAATGGTTGCCTTTAGTGTTGTAGATACAGGTGTCGGTCTAGGGAAAATGGGCCCTGAAGAAGTGATTGAGCCGTTTGTTACAACTAAACCACCTGGTGAAGGAATTGGACTTGGTTTGTCTATTTCTTATAATATATTATTGGGCATGGGTGGTAATTTGTATTTGGCACGTAGACGTGGAGCTGGTACGCGTGCGACTATAAATTTACCTGGGAGCATTACATGAGCGACATGCCGAAAGTTTATTTAGTCGATGATGACGTTGATTTTCGTGAAGTGACTAAAGAATTGTTGGATGGAGAGGGACTGCAAACTCGGACCTTTGTTAAAGGCGAGGAGTTACTAGCGCAAATAGAGCCCAAATGGTCAGGCGTAATTCTAAGCGATGTTAAAATGCCTGGAATGGATGGATTTGAACTCCTATCGGCTGTAAAAAAAGCGGCTCCAGATGTGCCAATTGTAATGATGACAGGGTATGGTGACATTCCTATGGCGGTAGAGGCAGTAAAGGCAGGAGCTTATGGGTTTTTAGAAAAACCTATTCAACCTGAATATCTATTGAGCCAACTTAGGCAGGCGCTCAATAACCGTAACCTTATTCTTGAAAATCGACGGCTTCGTAACCGAGTAGAAAAGTTTAGTGCTTTAGGTATTCGTCTTATTGGTACTTCACGAGCCATGAAGTTGTGTCGAAAAGAATTACAAGACATTGCAAACCTTCCTCTACCAGTTTTGATTTATGGTGAACCAGGTACAGGTAAAGAAGCAGCAGCTCGTGAAGTTCACAACTTCTGCGAAACAGAAGACGAGTTTATAACGATCAATTGTGGAACTGTTACTGAGTCAAATTTTCGGAGCTTGCTTGACCTTAATGCCTCAAACTCAAATACGTTTTTTCTACGCGCGTTGCACCAACTTCCTTTGCCTCTGCAAAATATTTTATCAGGATTTTTACGCTTAGGGTCTGGCGCTCGTGTAATAACGTCATTAACTGGAAGCTTAGAATCTTGCCTAATAGATGAAACTTTAAGTGAAGAGTTGTATTACCTACTGAACGTAGCCGTCATCAAAATGCCAGCTCTTCGTGATCGAGAAAAAGATATATTCTTGTTATTTGAATCATTCATGCATGATGCCTCTAATCGATTTGGAAAAAAGAGACGAATGATTTCGACAGAACAAATGCAAAATCTTCGTAATTATAATTGGCCTGGAAATGTGCGAGAACTACGTAATGTGGCAGATCGATTTGTCCTTGGCTTGCCGGTTGAGTTAAAAACTAGATCGCGCGTTAAGGAAATTTACCAAAACACTACCTATGAACAGACCATGTACAGTTTTGAAAAATCTTTCTTGGAGCACACGCTTATCGAAACCGGTGGACATAAAGGGGATGCGGCTAAATTGCTGTCTATCCCACGCAAAAGACTTTATCTGCGTTTGAAAGCTGTAGGGCTATCAAAATAGGTCGCTAATGTCCTAAATGGCGGGTCGTTATTGACCTGTTTTGCGCATAAAGTGTTGTTTTTATTTTATTAATTGACCAAATGAAATTGGAACCATAGTCCTACCTAGGTAAATTATTCAATGTCCTGGGAGGATTTTATGAAGAAGATACTATTTACGTCTGCAATGGCGGGCGCTTACTTTTTGGCAGCTACATCTGTGATGGCTGAAGGTAAAATAACGGTTATTACCTCATTTCCGGATTCTATGACTGGCCCAATCGAAGCGGCTTTTGAAAAAGCTAACCCTGCTTACGATCTTGAAATACTAAACAAGAAAACGTCGGCTGGAGTTAAATATATACAAGAGATATCTAGCGATAATTCCGCAGATATTTTTTGGGCCTCAGCCCCTGACGCGTTTGAAGTTCTTAAAAACGATTCATTGCTAGCTAAAGTCAAGATAAACTCATCTGGTATTCCAGAAAAAATTGGTACTTACCCGCTTAATGATCCCGAAGGCTTTTACTTTGGTTTTGCAGGTGCAGGTTATGGCATTATGTGGAACGAGCGTTATCTTAAAGCGAACAATTTAAAACCAGCTAAAGAATGGGATGATCTAACAAAAGCTGAATATCATGGTCATGTTGGAATGTCTGCACCTTCTCGTTCTGGTACAACACATTTAACAGTTGAAACATTATTGCAAGGCGAGGGCTGGGATGCTGGTTGGAGCAAATGGAAGCGAATTGCTGGTAACTTTAACACCGTAACTGAACGTAGTTTCGGCGTGCCCGATGGTGTGAACACAGGTAACTTTGGCCTTGGTATTGTTATCGATTTTTTTGGGTTCTCTTCGAAAGCTTCAGGGTTTCCTGTTGATTTTAACTACCCCACTGTTACTGCATTGGTCCCGGCAAATGTTGCTGTTGTGAATAAAGCGCCTAATGAAACAGGTGCAATTGCGTTTATTGAATATCTGCTAACACCAGAAGGTCAAACAGTACTTCTAGACCCAGCAATAATGCGTTTACCAATCAATCCGAGCACATATAAAAATGCTCCAGAAGGGTTTCCAAATCCTTTCAAGGATTCAACGATCGGTGCAACTGTAGAATTTGATGTTGCAAAATCTGGTGCACGTTACAATTTAGTAAATTCCATGTTCGACGTGATGATTACGTATCGTTTGGACGACTTACGCGCCGCAGTTGGGGCAATTCAAATGGCTGAAGCTAAACACGCAGCTGGTGGTAATGTTGAAACTAAGGCATTGATTGCCCAAGCCTGGGCTTTGATTGATAAAACTCCAATTGATGAAGCAAAGAGTTTAGACAAAGACTTCGCTGGTGTGTTTACAAAAAAACGCAAAAAAGCAACGGATAAAGTTGGCGTACGTCAAGCCGAGGTTGAGCAAGCATGGGATGCAATGGTTGTAGCAAACTATGCTCAAGCTAAAAAACTGGCAGAAAAAGCGTCTTCAATGTAACCTCTAAGCTTGTCTTCTAGACAAAGCTCACAGCCACTGCTTTTTGAGCAGTGGCTGCCTTAATCGAAAGCTATATCCATGCCACCGCTAAATAATGTGTCCGGTCCCGCGCGTCCTGGTCTATCTGATCGCTTGCCAAAATGGCTTACACCAAAGTTGTCAGGCTTACATCTTACGGCTGTATTGATTGCTCTCTTGTTAATAGGCCTGTTATTAATCCCTGTTGCTCAGGTCATGATAGTAGCCTTTCAAGATCCAGCAACCGGTGCGGCAACTTTTCAAAACTTTGTAGATTTTTTTAACACCGCATTATTTAGGGAAAGTTTTTGGAACTCTTTCTATGTGTCAGCAATGTCTGTTGTTATGGCAACGATTATTGCTCTTCCTTTGGCATACATCACAACTAGGTTCCATTTCTCCGGATCCATTTTGATACAAAGCCTTGGCTTTATTCCTTTAATTATGCCACCATTTGTGGGTGCCGTTGCTATGCAGTTGATTTTTGGAAGAAATGGTACAGTAAACCTGTTGTTACGGGATAGCTTTGGCATCGATATTCCTTTCATGGACGGCTTGAACGGTGTTATTCTTGTTCAGTCAATCCATTATTTTCCGTTCATACTCATCAATTTATCAGCATCTTTGCGTAATATTGACCGATCAATGGAAGAAGCTGCTCAAAACCTTGGTTCTCATGGGCTACGTTTATTTAGACGAATAGTATTTCCTTTAGCCATGCCTGGTTATATTGCTGGAGCTGCCCTTGTTTTTATCAAAGTGTTTGATGACCTTGGTACGCCCTTGTTGCTCAATGTTAACAACATGCTAGCCCCGCAGGCTTTTCTTCGTATTTCAAGCATCGGGATCAGTGATCCGATGGGTTATGTAATTTCTGTTGTGTTAGTTGTCTTTTCTATATTTTCTCTTTGGGCCTCATTCTTATTTATGCGTGGCAGAGATTATTCAACCATCCAAAAAGGTGGCGGTGGTATGGCTAAGCGCGAACTGAAACTTAGCGAAAAAGTGTTGGCTTATGGTGCAGTGATATTTATTTTGTTACTTGTTCTATCACCACATATAGGTCTGTTATTATTGTCTTTTGGTACTATCTGGTCGTTTGCGCCGCTACCAGACGGATACACAATCGATAATTATGTGACAATGTGGGAAGGTTCAAAAACGTTCATAATGAATACGGTGCTGTATGCTGGAATAGCTGCAACCCTTGACGTAATCATTGGAACAGCAATTGCTTATATAGTACTGCGGACAGGAATATTTGGACGCAAAGGACTCGATTATTTAGCAACTGCAGCGCTCGCGGTTCCAGGAGTTGTACTTGGCATTGGTTATCTTCGAACATTCCATAGTATGGATGTACCGTTCACTGGAGAGTCAGTAGCGAGTTGGTGGGTGATTATTGCTCTGGCTCTAATGATTAGAAGACTTCCCTATGCTCTACGAGCCTGTACCGCGGCCTTACAACAAGTTAGTGTTGCATTGGAAGAAGCAGCTGAAGTTCTTGGCGCCACTAAACGCAGAACGGTTCAAAAGGTGGTAATTCCATTAATGACGGGAGGTATTCTAGCAGGATTTGTGACAAGTTTTGCTACTGCCGCTGTGGAATTATCAGCTACCATTATGTTGGTTAGCTCAAACAATGACGCACCTTTGGCATATGGAATTTATCTATTCATGCAAACCCCATCAGGGCGCGGTGCAGGTGCGGCACTTGGTATTGTTGCAGTAATTGTGGTTGCCGTTGGTACAATTGCTTCTCAATTTATCATTGAGCGCGACAAAAAATTGAAATCATCAGGTGCCTCCCATTAAAGCAGAAATAAGGAATTTGTTATGAAAAAAGCTGGTATAAAAATTGAAAATCTTCACCTCTCTTTTGGAGAAACTGAGATTTTGAAAGGTGTAAACCTTGAAATAAAACCTGGAGAGTTTTTTGCGTTCCTTGGTCCTTCTGGATCTGGTAAATCTACTCTTTTAAGAGCTATTGCTGGATTTGGTCCAACGCCTCAAGGAAGGATTTTAATTGGTGATCATGATGTAATTGGTACAGATCCTTGGAAAAGAAATGTTGGAATGGTGTTTCAATCATATGCTTTGTGGCCACATATGAGCGTACGAGAAAATGTGGGGTTTGGTTTGAAAGAACGCAAAATGCCAAGTGCTTTAATAAAACCTAAGGTGGACGCCGCCCTTGATTTGGTAGACTTGTTTAATTTAGCTGACCGTATGCCGAGCCAACTTTCTGGCGGGCAACAACAGCGCATCGCCTTGGCACGAACTATTGTAGTCGAACCAGAAGTTTTATTGCTGGACGAACCACTTTCAAATTTAGATGCAAGCCTACGAGTTCAGATGCGACGTGAGCTTTTACGATTGCAGCGCAAATTAGGTTTGACGACTATTTTCGTGACACATGATCAAGAGGAAGCAAACACAACATCAGACAGGATGGCTGTTCTTGACGGTGGAATTATACAACAAATAGGTGCGCCGCAAGACCTTTATGATCGCCCAGAAAATATGTTTGTTGCCACCTTCCTTGGGACTGCAAATGTTTTAGAAGGTAAGATCGAAATAGATGGAGATGCAGCACGATTTAAAACGAAAACCAATGATGTATTAGTATTGCCATCAAACAACCATCTTGGAACATCAAATCTTGTTCTACGGCCACAAAATATAACAATTAGAACAAATCCAGGCGAGAATACGTTGCAGGGTGAAGTGTTACACCGCGAATTTTTAGGAAGTCAGATAAGATATTTGGTTCAGGCTGCGGGAATTGAATTTGTTGTTGATCAGCCTCATGTCGCGAAAGGTCAGTGGTTTGATATTGACGCGAGCGTTCATCTGGAAGCCAATGCATCAAGTGCTATTGTCTTATAGCAGATTTTTTACAAAGTTAGGAACTGTTGGTGACTGATGTCCAATAGAAATGTCAAAATTGTCGCAACTCTTGGACCTAGTTCAAATACATATGAAATGATAAAGTATTTAGCAATTGCTGGGGTCAATGTATTTCGCCTAAATATGAGCCATGGTTCACACGAAAGTGCCGCCGAATTACATCAATATATTCGCGCCGTTGAAAAAGGTATTGCACGTCCAATTGGTATTTTGGGTGATCTGCAAGGGCCAAAACTTCGGTGTGGTGTTTTTCAAAACGATGAAGAAACCTTAGTTAGTGGAGAGCGGTTTCAATTTGATTTAGCCGGTGTTCCTGGGACAAAAAATCGTGTTCAATTGCCACATCTTGAGATATTTGAAGCCTTAAAAGTAGGTTCTATAATTTTGGTGAACGACGGTTTGATACGTCTCGAAGTTGAAGAATGTAGCAAGAGTAAAGCGATTTGTAGGGTAATTGTTGGCGGTAAAATTTCCAATCGCAAAGGTGTAAACGTTCCAAGTGTAGTCTTACCACTTTCTTCACTCTCCCCAAAAGATAGATCAGATTTAGAGTTTTTGGGAGAGCTTGGGATTGATTGGCTAGCGCTATCATTTGTTCAACGGCCAGAAGATGTTTTGGAAGCAAGGGCGTTGATTGGTGATCGCGCAAAGCTTTTGTCTAAGATCGAAAAGCCTGCGGCAATTGAGGTGTTTGATGAAATATTAAAAGCCTCTGATGGCATCATGGTTGCTCGCGGGGACCTTGGAGTGGAACTACCTGTCCATAAACTTCCATCTTTGCAAAAACAGTTGATCCGTAAATGTCGTGACGTAGGCAAGCCGGTAATTGTTGCGACACAAATGCTAGAGAGCATGGTTGAGGCTCCTGTACCAACAAGGGCTGAGGTAAGTGATATTGCCACTGCGATTTATGAAGGGGCTGATGCTATTATGCTTTCTGCAGAATCTGCATCTGGCACTAACCCAGTACAAGCGGTTGAGACGATGGTTGCGGTCGCAAAAGATGTTGAGGTCGATGAAAATTACCGAAGTATGTTAGACGCGGGTAAAGGTAAGACTGCCGGTGGTTTTCGTAACCCAATAACAATAGCAGCAAGAGAGATTGCCGAAAGTGGTGATACAAAAGCAATTTGTTGTTTTACTCAATCTGGATCTACAGCACTTAGTCAAGCGCGCGAGCGTCCGTGTGTACCAATTATTGCGTTAACTCCAATAGAGAAGACATCACGCCATTTATGTTTGGTATGGGGATTAAATTGTAAACTTATTCTGCCAGTGGAACGCTTTAAAGAAGCTGTTAATTCAGCAATTGATTGCGCAAGTGATTTCGGTGTTGCTGAGGTTGGCGATAATATAGCGGTCACTGCAGGTATACCCGTTCATAGCTCAGGTTCTACCAATATTTTGAGGCTTGCCGCGATGGATAAATCTGACGTTTTCTAGCAAGTTTAAACAATTCATAGGATAGTCATGTCAAAAATTGAAACTATAACCGCGCTCGAAATTTTGGACAGCAGGGGTAATCCAACCGTTGAAGTTGAAGTCACTCTAGCGGATGGAAGTTATGGCCGAGCGGCTGTGCCATCAGGTGCGTCTAAAGGCGCACACGAAGCGGTAGAAAAACGCGATGGCGATAAATCTCGCTATAATGGCAAAGGTGTGCTGCAAGCGGTAGCATCTGTAAATGGTGAGATTGGCGAAGCTGTAAAAGGACTTAATGCAGTCGATCAGGTAAATGTTGACCAAACAATGATTGAGCTTGATGGCACGCAGAATAAAGCTCGCCTAGCCGCGCTAGTTGGCAGCAAACCTGCAATGGATGCGATACGCAGTAAAATAAGAGCGAAAGAATAATCCGACTAACACATTCGTTAGTTCTTGAGGGTCAAGCAATCCAGTGAACCTTTAAAAAATAGAAATATTCCAATTGAATTGCAGTCCCTAGCTAGACTTTGCATCAAAACGTCAATCGCTTTTGATGATTTATTCAAATATGTCGGATTATACGCAACAGCCTCTAGGCATTACCAGAGCATTGAAAGAGATGGGTAAAGCAGAGTTGGGTAATCAAGTGATAGCATCCAGATTTGGATTGCTGCCAAAATCGGAACAATAACTACCTAAATATTTTCGGCCTTCTAGCGGCATTGCAAGGTCAGCGATTTGATTGTTTGGTCGTCCATTTAAGTAATCCGGTCACCGTGTTGTCACTCATCTGATATTTAACTTAATTCAAACTAAATGCATCAAAGTTCAATATTTCATAATTAAAATCAGTAAACCCATACCTTCAAATCTCATGCAATTAGTTTTACTTAGTTTGATTATGCTTCATTAAACTAACAAATATATTTTGCGTCTGCCGAAGGCATGGGTCAAACGTTCGAATCGTCTAGGGTGCACCATTTTTAAAGCATTTTCTTTTTAGCAAATGCGTTGAGAAATCACCCTAATTCACAGACCTATCAGCGGTAGGTGTAGTGCAAAGCAATCACCGAGAGCCATACCTTAAAAGGTATTTCGTTACCTTCTGAGTGCTGCAAAAGCATACACAAATGGGCTATAGCCATACAAATCATAGTTTCTTATTAGTTGATGGTATGTATCTTAAAGTGCCATTGATTTCCTTATGCAAAATAATAGATGGTAAGGGACCACACGCAAAACAGCGTAGCGGCATGATTAGAACATAAGGAAACACGACCATGAACACATTTCAAAAAACACTCGCAGCCGCCACTCTAGGCCTTGCTGCAATCGCTAACAGTGCCGCAGCCGATGATTTGGCAACGGTAAAAACCTTTTACAAAATCTTCACCAATCCAAGCCCTGAAACCCATGCAGCCTTCCTGGAAGTGGCCTCGGAAGATTGGAAGAGTTACGGGGATTATTCCGGCAAATACGAACGCAAGGAAGCATTAGTGAATAGATCCAAAGGTATCGTTGCGTTTATGCCAGATCTGAAATTTACGATTGAGGGAATGCATCAGGACGGCAACTTTGTTACCGTGCGCAGTCGTTCAATCGCGACACCCGCAGGCGAGTTTATGGGGATCGACCCTGAAGGCCGCAGCTTTGACATCATGAATATCGACATTCATGAATTAAAGGATGGCAAGCTTGTGAACCTCTGGCACATCGAAGACTGGGCTACAGCTATGCGTCAAATGTCCGGCAAGTAAGAGCCGTATTACAATCCAAGTCCAAGCTGGCAGTAAGCTATTTTGCCAGCTTGGGGACATTTAATTAAATATAAAATAAGCAAAATGAATTTAAATACTGGAACCAAATAGTTGCGTTGTTTGAGTAAAAGTTTGGTTCATTTGTTTATTATATAAAGCATCCTTGTTTTGGTAATAAAAACGTCGAGCTTTGTACAATTCTTATTGCCGCCAAATGTATCCGTTGGGTCACCATATTGTCACCAATCTCATACTCTACTTAATTCAAACTAATTGAACGAAACTTTAGCTTAGGCTCGTCCATTGCCCAGATTTAATAACCTCAATTTTCATGAATTTAGCTTCAATAAGTCTCACCGTGTTGCATTAAACTAACAAATATATTTTGCGCCTCCGAAGGCAGGGGTCGGACGTTCGAATCGTCTCGGGTGCACCATTTTCCAAAATATTTTCGATATATTTTTCAGTGCCTTAAAAGGTATTTCGTTACCTTTTTGATGTTCGGTCACGCTTTTACCAGAGGTCTCCGGTCACCATCGGGTCACTCGTTTTAAGGAGGGAAAGATGCAGTTTGGTGATTTTGATACATGTTTAATGGCAGCTTAGAGACCCATTTTGACATCAACAACTGAAATCCGATTCTCTGCTTTCGGCCCATAGCGGACATCGGATTGATAAATCGTGTATTCCCGAAAGCCGTCATTTAACATACTAGCAACACTTGTGTTGTAATTCCCAGCGGTGAAGATAGTGAAAAATAGCATTCGGTCGTAAAACACATTCGTTTTCGGAGCGTGTTGATAATTCTAGCCCTGTGCTGACATTTACCTGATGTATAAGCTGAGCTAATTTTACATGAGTCGATTAATTTCAATCTGGCAAAGCAGCTGATTTCACTATCTCTACAAAACGATCTAATGAATTGGAATTGCCAGCTTTCCTAAAAGCAACATGAAGTTCTAAGGGGCGACTTGAAGTTTCAAATGGGACAAAAACAACATCAGGACTTGCGATACTTTTCACCCACGCAGGAACCATCGCAATTCCAAGCCCGTGACTAACAAACTGAAGCAAGGTCGATTTATCGATAACCTCACAGACAATTTTCGGCTGTGCCCCCATATTGCGAAAGCTACTCCAAAGTATATCGTGAAGAATAGGTCTTGCGTGCTTGGGGTATCCCACAATGGGCTGGTCGATGATATCAGATGCCGAAAGGCAAGGCGCACTAGCTAAAGGATCATTGCTCGACATTGCAATCATCACTCGCTGACTGTTCAGTTGCACGCTCGTAATAAATTTGTCGTTGCATGGTTTTCGAACAAATGCGACGTCAGTCCTATGTGCAATCAGTTCTTGTGTGTGTTGTTCTGACGACGCGATCTCAAGCATCTGGATGTGTGTCTTTGGATCTAATTTCTGGAACTCTAACAGGACACGAGGCATCAGTATTGAAATAGCCTCATCGACACCGCTTACGCGAATATTTTGTAGGCCTGTTTCTGCTGTGTGACGTATATTTGATACAGATTTTTCTATATCGAGAAGGATTTGCTTTGCATCCTTCAAAAATTCAGACCCTGCTTGCGTTAAACTCACCTGTCTTGTTGTGCGAAAAAACAACCGTACCATTAGCTCATTTTCTAGAGCAGATACTCGTTCTGACAAAGCGGACTGACTAAGCCCAATGCGTTCGCCTGCTTTGCGGAAATGTAGTTCTTCAGCAACTGCAACGAAACATTCTAATTGCTTGATATCCATATTTCATTGCCTTTTAACGGGTTATTTGTTTCAGCCCCCAGTACTGTCCTTGCTTGTCGAGCTCCCTCGATCTTATCTTGCTACAGCCTTCTGTTGTCTGCAAGGAACTAATAACAAAGGCCCAGTTGAGCACTTCGATCTGCACACCCTTTGTACGTTCATCGCGGTCAATTATTTAAGAACACTGACGCGCATCGTGTCGCTCAACCTATTTTCAAAATCTCGGATATTGTCACTGTAATTAAGCGAATCCAATGTGTCATCGCTACCTGTGATCAAGGAAGATTGTGTAGCAGAATCCATTTGAAAATCTGCGTTGAAATCTCCAGTAGTGATTTTCAATTGCTCAATATCGATCTGGATTTCCACACCATTTTTGCCACTTGCAAGTTCCATAAGTGTGGCTTGTGCTTCGGGCGTCACGATAGGCAATGCTAAGCCATTCTTGCGAGCATTGTCGTAAAATATTCCGGCAAAACCAGTTCCGATGATTGCAGTGATCCCTAGTTGATTTAATCCCCAGACGGCATGCTCACGACTTGATCCGCAACCAAAGTTATCGCCAACGATAAGAATTGTTGCCCTGTTCCATGGCTTCTTATTCAACACAAAATCGGGACGAATAGCCCCCTTATCGTCAAACCGTAAATCAGCGAATGTGCCCTCTGCCAACCCTTCTCGGGTAATTGTAATCAGAAACCGTTTTGGCATGATTACATCTGTATCCACATTGCTCAATGGTAAGGGAGCCGCGAGACCAGCAACTATTTTTGACATCTATTCAGCCTCCGTTTGAAAGTCTCTTACGTCCGCAAGCCTGCCAGAAATAGCAGCGGCGGCAACCATCGCAGGGCTCATCAAATGGGTACGAGCACCACGCCCTTGGCGACCCTCAAAGTTTCGATTTGTCGAAGAGGCAATACGCTCCCCATCCATGGCAATATCGTTGTTCATAGCCAGACACATGGAACAACCACTTTCTGGACGCCAATCAAAACCAGCGTCTGTAAATATTTTATCCAATCCTTCGGACTCGGCCTGCATTCTGGTTAAAGTGGAGCCCGGAACGATGATCGCGTTAACACCTGCAGCTACTTTGCGATTTTTAAGGATTTTTGCGGCGGCTCTTAAATCTTCTATGCGACTGTTGGTACAAGACCCGATGAAAGCGCTGTCGATTGTAATCGAGTTCACAGCTTGGCCTGCTTCTAATCCCATGTAATCTATTGCACGACGAAGAGCGGCCATTTCCTTCGCTGGTTTGTCATCATCAAATTTAGGAACGTACCCATCTATTGGTACGGATTGGTCAGGGCTTGTTCCCCAACTGACCAGTGGGGCGATGTCCTTTGTTGAAATCTTTACGGCTTTGTCAAATTCTGCGCCGTCATCAGATACCCATTCTTCGCTATCGAACCTAAACTTGCCTCCATGTGGACGCCCGTCTGACATACCCCAAGCTTGTTCATCAGCCGAAATTAATGCGGCGCGCGCGCCAAGCTCGACAGCCATGTTACAGATCGTCATCCGACCTGACATGGTTAAGGCCTGAATAGCCTTGCCTGCAAATTCAACCGCGTAGCCGTTTGCACCACCAGCGCCTACAACTTGGACAACCTTCATAATAATATCTTTTGCAGTCACTGACGGGGTCGTATCACCCTCAATCTCCACCAACATCGTCTTTAGGCGCTTGTAACGCAAAGTTTGTGTGGCCAGTACGTGCTCAACTTCAGAGGTGCCGATGCCAAATCCAAGCGCGCCAAATGCTCCATAGGTTGTTGTATGGCTATCGCCACAAGCAATCAACATTCCTGGCGAGACTAAACCTTGTTCAGGCACAACGACATGCTCAATGCCTTGGCGCTTATCACCCAACCCATAAAATGCGATATCGTGTTTTGTGCAATTCGCCTCAAGGTTTTCGATCAACAACTGTGATGCTGCATCATGATGTTCGGCGCTCTTTGTTGCATTCACATGATCAACAACGGCCAAATGAGCTTCCGGGCGCCAGACTTTCAGTTTTTTAACATTTAGGCCGGAAAATGCTTGCGGGCTGGTGTATTCATTCATGATGTGGAAATCGACATAAATTAACATGTCACCATCAGGCAGATCACAAACCTTATGTGCATCTACCAATTTGTCATAAAGTGTCCGTTTCATTGGGCGGCCTCTACTTGTGTTGTATAACGAGAAAAGAATGAGGACATTCTCTTCACAATTAAATCGGGTATTTCTTCAGCCATATAATGGGTCGCATCAAGAGCTTCTCCTTCCACATTTTCAGCGCGTTGTTGCCACAAATCCAGAGCGTCAAAGCAAGAGGCAATCACACCACGTTTAGCCCAAAGTGCAAGAATAGGCGGTGTAAGTTTTTGTCCTTCATCCATATCGTCATGTTCAATGTCTATGGACGCAGCCGCACGGTAATCTTCGCAACTCGCGCGAATAGCATCTGGCCAAGAAAAAGCTGATAAGTATTCTGCCAACGCATCTGGCTCAAATGGATTATCGCCACCAGCTTGATTGAAACATTTCAATTTCCAAAACTTTGAAGGATCAGCTCCTATGACTTCTTCTGGAATTGGGTGTTTTTGAATAAGAAAGAACCAATGCCAGTAGCTTGTCGCGAATTTAGCATTTGTTCCAGCATACATCTCACGCGTCGGCGCAATGTCTAAAAGTGTCATTGCGGTTACCTGGTCTGGAAAGTCCAGACCCAGACGATGTGCCACCCTTGCACCTCGATCATGAGCACCCACTAGAAAACGATTATGTCCAAAATGCCGCATTATTGCAACAACATCCCGTGCCATTGCGCGCTTCGAATAAGGATAATGATTATCATCGGTGGTTGGTTTATCTGATCGACCATAGCCTCGCAGATCCGGACAGATAACCTGGTAACGCTCTGCCAGTTTCGGTGCCACCTTGTGCCACATGGCGGAGGTTTGTGGATATCCGTGCAAAAGTAGGATCGCGGGTGCTCCCTTTGGTCCTGCACTGCGGACAAACAGCGTAGCTCCATCGCCTTCGATTCGACTTTCCGTGAATCCTTGAAACATCAAAACCTCCTTCGGATGTAAGTTCTGCTCTATTCTTTCATATTTATCGGATTAATCTATTCGGATTTACTAATTAGTTATGCCGACTAATTTATCCTGAAATTTCGGTTAATCTCTAGCTGTATAAAGCGCTGTTGCCTTTTAGATTGACAACCGCTTTTTTAAACCAAGGGAGGTTAATATGAAAATTCTGCTAAGTACTGCATTAACAATTATCGTTGGTCTGAGCGCCACTAGTGTGAATGCTGCCTGCAATCCAGGTGAAGTTGTTATCAAATTCAGCCATGTAACGAATACAGATAAACATCCAAAAGGAATCGCTGCCACATTACTTGAGCAACGGATAAACGAAGAGATGAACGGCAAAGCTTGTATGGAAGTGTTTCCGAACTCTACTTTGTACAATGACAACAAAGTTCTGGAAGCAATGTTGCAAGGTGATGTTCAATTGGCTGCACCTTCTCTGTCAAAATTCGAAAAATTTACCAAACAATTTCGTATCTTCGATTTGCCTTTCATGTTCAAAAACATCCAAGCAGTTGAAGCTTTTCAAGCATCAGAAGCAGGTCAAGACATGCTCAACAGCATGCAAAAGCGTGGTCTTCAAGGCTTGGGATACTGGCACAATGGTATGAAACACATGTCTGCGAATGTCCCGCTAACATTGCCGACCGATGCAGAAGGGTTGAAGTTCCGCGTCATGTCGTCCGACGTACTTGTTGCTCAAATGGAAGCCATCGGTGGCTCGCCACAGAAGATGGCATTCTCCGAAGTATACGGTGGTTTGCAGCAAAAGGTTGTTGATGGCCAAGAAAACACATGGTCCAATATCTATGGAAAGAAGTTTTTTGAAGTTCAGGACGGCATTACCGAGACCAACCATGGTATCATCGACTATCTGCTCGTGACCAGTGTCGATTGGCTCGACAATCTGGATTCGGATGTTCGCGACCAATTCCTGACGATCCTAAACGAGGTCACTGAGATTCGTAACACCGAATCGTTCGCCGTCAACCAGGCCAACAAGCAGGCTATCATCGACGCTGGAGGTATTGTACGTGAATTGACAGCTGAACAGCGTCAAGTTT
>JBGCEA010000192.1:0-10886 GCA_045105915.1 Nitratireductor sp. | reverse complement strand
TCTTCGTAAAAGAATAGAGGTTGAACAGCAGGCCGCTAAGTGTAAAAACTAAATTGTGAGAACATATACGCATAGGTGCTTTGAAGGCATCCCAACTCAAGATCCAATTATTTTAGCAGTGTCTGGTGGAAGTGATTCACTGGCTCTTTTACTGCTTGCAAATGCATGGGCTAAAAACAGTGATGCTAGTTTGCATGCCGTTACCATTGATCATGGACTTAGACCAGAAGCTGCGGCAGAGGCCGCTTTTGTTGCAAGTGTGTGTGCTGGGCTTGGCATCGACCATGTAACGCTTGCATGGGAAGGCCAAAAGCCCGTGCTTGGTATTCAAAACGCCGCGCGTCAATCGCGCTATGCTTTGCTAGATCAATACGCGCATAGTATTGGCGCACAAACTATTCTAACCGGCCACACATTAGACGATCAGGCGGAAACTGTGTTTATGCGTTTGCAACGCCATAAGCAGAAGAGTGATGGCAATGGCCTTTCTGGTATGAGCCGAGTGACATGGCTATATGGGGGCAAAGCAATTTATCGCCCTTTATTGGGACTTAGCCGTTCAACGCTTCGTTCAACTTTAAATGACTTTTCGCAAAGCTGGATCGAAGATCCAAGTAATTTGGATGAGAGCTATGAACGTGTGGTTGTGCGCAAGCACCTTTCTAAAAATCCTGAAGTTGCCACTCAAATTTTAGCGCTTTCAAATACATGTTCTAAACTTAGACATGTTGAAGCGAAGCAATGCGCCCAATTGCTTGATGACAATGCAAGCCTTCAAAAAGGTGGCGTGTTTGAGCTCTCAACCAATGATATCTTAAAACAAACTTCTCAAGCGTCCATTGCGCATCCTGTCTTTTTAAGGGCGGCACAATGTTTGTTGGCTATGGCTGGTGGGCAAGACTATTTGGTGCAGCGCTCTAAAATAAAGCCTATTCTTGAAAAGCTGCTTGTTGATGGTGAGACAAGAGCCACTGTTGGCGGGGCTGTTGTTGAAAAGACTACAAAAGGTTTGAGATTTTATAGAGAGAGTAGAAACTTTACTTCTCTTATTCTAGAGCCTGGCGAATCTGCCATTTGGGATGGTCGATTGCATTTATATAACGAAACGCCAAGTGCGGTTTTTGTAGAGGCAGGTAAGCGTGTTTTGCTGCGTGAACTGGAACAAGAAAACGAAAAGAAATTTGATTTAAAGCCTAGAATGGCTTTGTGGTCGACGCCAATTTTGCATTTGCAAACAGATGTTAGCAAACAAGCGCCAAAGGGCAAAAAGAGCATATGTTTGCCGCTCATTGACCCTTCAAATGTGCCTGCTGGTTTAGATTTAAGGTTAGCTTCGCCTGCAATTGAGCATTTTTGTAGCGAATATGATGCGCCCATAAAAGATTGGATACACTCGCTAGATAGGTATGTGAGCGCTTCGATATCGCCTAAAAACTAAGTTTTTGAGAATAGCCCTAGATTTTAACTTAGTAAATTAACGAACGTTCACCAATAATCAAAAAAAATCCGCATTCTTGCCATAAATATTGTGCCGACTCCTTGGCATTTGCCTGCTTTCTACCTATCTTACCTTTAATCACGATTAGTCATGCTCACATTTCGATTTGCATGCTCAACTATTTAAGGCCTGAAACTGTTTTAGACAGGTCGTTTAGGAAACCGTACTAATGAATTCCAATTTTCGTAATTTAGCGCTTTGGGCAATTGTTGCTGTGTTGATGGTTGCAATGTTTAATTTGTTGCAAAACCCAACAACAAGAACAGCTTCAACAGAAATCGCTTATTCTGAGTTTTTAGATCAAGTAAATGAAGGGCGTATTCGTTCGGTCACTATTCAAGGTAACGATATTACCGGTACTTATAGCGACAACTCGACTGCGTTTGAAACTTATGCACCACGCGATGATGGCTTGATTGGCAAGCTAGAAGCAAAGGGTGTTGAGATTGTAGCTCAGCCGCTAGATCAAGGTGGTTTTTGGAGTACTGCGCTTTCTATGTGGTTGCCTATGTTTATTATTTTGGCAGTATGGATTTTCTTCATGCGCCAAATGCAAGGCTCTAACGGTAAAGCAATGGGCTTTGGTAAATCTAAAGCAAAGCTTTTGACCGAGATGGCTGGCAAAATTACTTTTGCAGATGTTGCAGGTATCGATGAAGCTAAAGACGATCTTGTTGAAGTTGTAGAATTTTTGCGCGATCCGCAAAAGTTCCAACGTTTGGGCGGAAAAATGCCTCATGGTGTTTTGCTTGTTGGCCCTCCAGGTACTGGTAAAACACTAACAGCGCGCGCAGTTGCGGGTGAGGCTGGTGTTCCATTCTTTACAATTTCTGGTTCTGACTTTGTTGAAATGTTTGTGGGTGTTGGTGCTAGCCGCGTTCGCGATATGTTTGAACAAGCTAAGAAAAACGCACCTTGCATTATCTTTATCGATGAGATCGATGCAGTTGGTCGTCATCGTGGCGCCGGTCTTGGCGGTGGTAATGATGAGCGCGAACAAACACTAAACCAATTGCTGGTTGAGATGGATGGTTTTGAAACCAATGAAGGCGTGATTTTGATTGCGGCAACAAACAGACCAGATGTTTTGGACCCTGCGCTATTGCGTCCTGGTCGTTTTGACAGACAAGTTGTTGTGCCAAACCCAGACATTACTGGCCGTGAAGCAATTTTGAAAGTGCATGTTCGTAAAGTGCCATTGGCGCCGAATGTAGATTTGAAAGTGATTGCTAGAGGTACACCTGGTTTTTCTGGTGCTGACTTAATGAACCTTGTGAATGAAGCAGCTTTGCTTGCAGCGCGCCGTGAAAAAAGACTGGTAACAGCACAAGAGTTTGAAGATGCTAAAGATAAGGTGTTGATGGGTGCAGAGCGTAGATCAATGGCTATGAGCGAAGAAGAAAAACGCAACACTGCGTATCATGAAGCAGGGCACGCATTGGTTGCGGTTACTGTGCCTTCTGCGCACCCAGTGCACAAGGCTACTATTATTCCTCGTGGTCGTGCGCTTGGTATGGTGATGCAATTGCCAGAGCGTGATGAAATTTCAATGACGTATGAGCAAATGACCTCTCGTCTTGCCATTATGATGGCGGGCCGTGTGGCAGAAGAGCTGATGTTTGGTAAGAAGAATGTAACCTCTGGTGCGCAATCTGATATTGAACAAGCTACTCGCTTGGCGCGCGCTATGGTGACCCAATGGGGTTATTCTGACAAATTGGGTAAGGTTGCTTATGGTGAAAACCAACAAGAAGTATTCCTTGGTCATTCTGTTGCTCAATCTAAGAATGTTTCTGAAGAAACGTCTCAGATTATTGATGAAGAAGTTAGAAGACTTGTTGATGATGGTTTTAAAGATGCAAAACGCATTTTAACCAAACGCAAGAAAGACCTTGAGACATTGGCGCAAGGCTTGCTTGAATACGAGACATTGTCTGGTAGCGAAATTGATGAGCTGCTTGCAGGTAAACCACCTTCACGCGATCTTGGCGATGATACGCCGCCGCCACGCGGTGGTGCTGTTCCAAAAACGGGAGCTAAAAAGCCTAAAACGAGTGGCAAAAAGGGCGGTTCTGGTAGTGCAAAACCCCAGCCATCTACATAAGTTTTAGATTTATATGAATTTAAGAGGGAGGAAACTCCCTCTTTTTTTGTCTGCTGTTTTGGCAGGGCGTTTAAAACCTAAGATTATTTTAATATCTATTTGCTATTGAATTTGCGGATTAGCGACATAAACCAAGTTAGTTGTATTTCATATGTTACAAACTGTGTGTTGGTTAACTGTCGTATTATTGTATTCATAGCGTTCAATTGGGCATTTGGGAAAATTACGAATGGGTAAACGATATTTTGGAACTGATGGAATTCGCGGTAAGGCAAATTCCTTTCCAATGACAGCAGAAACCGCTCTAAAAGTGGGTATGGCTGCTGGTGTTGCATTTAAAAGAGGTGATTATCGCCATAAAGTGGTGATTGGTAAAGATACACGCCTTTCTGGTTATATGATTGAAAATGCCATGGTGGCTGGCTTCACCTCTGCTGGTATGGACGTGTTTTTGTTAGGCCCTGTGCCAACACCTGCTGTTGCCATGCTTACGCGCTCTGTGCGCGCTGATATTGGCGTTATGATTTCAGCCTCGCATAATGATTTTCAAGATAATGGCATAAAGCTGTTTGGCCCTGATGGTTATAAATTGTCAGACGAGCTTGAGAGCAAAATTGAGAATCTCATTGATGAAGATTTAACATCTGAATTGGCTGGCTCTAAAGATCTTGGCCGCGCGAAACGCATTGAAGGCGTGACTGACAGATATGTAGAATATGCAAAACGTACATTGCCACGCTCGCTTTCGCTAGATGGCATGCGCGTTGTTGTAGATTGCGCTAATGGCGCTGCATATAAGGCAGCACCACAAGCGCTATGGGAATTGGGCGCAGAGGTTATTATTATTGGTAATGAGCCAAATGGCTTTAATATCAACCGTGATTGCGGCTCTACAAGTACTGGTTTGCTTAAGCAAAAAGTGAATGAAACAAGAGCAGACATTGGTATTGCGCTTGATGGCGATGCTGATCGTGTGATTGTTGTTGATGAAAATTCAAATGAGATTGATGGCGATCAGATAATGGCAGTGATTGCCGATTATTGGCACAAATCATCACGCCTATCTGGCGGCGGTGTTGTCGCTACTGTTATGTCTAATTTGGGGCTTGAGCGCTATTTGGCGGATCAGGGTTTAAACCTTGCGCGCACAAAAGTAGGTGATCGCTATGTTGTGGAGCATATGCGCGAGCATGGCTACAACCTTGGCGGTGAGCAATCTGGCCACATGGTTATGTCAGACTTTACCACAACAGGTGATGGTTTGGTTGCAGCCCTACAAATTATGGCTGTTATTAAATCTAGCAATCGTCCTGCAAGCGATGTTTGTAAGAAGTTTGAACCTGTCCCGCAATTACTGAAAAATGTACGTTTTGCGCAAGGCAAACCTCTAGAAGATAAGCTTGTTCAAGAAGCTATTAATGATGCTCAATCGCAATTGGGCAATAATGGTCGCTTGGTTATTAGGCCTTCTGGTACTGAGGCATTGATCAGAATTATGGCAGAGGGAGACGATAAAACTCTTGTCCATAAATTGGTTGACGATATAGCTGTGGTGGTTGCAAAAGCTGCTGCTTAAAACAAGTTTTTTTATAATTTCACTAAAAGCCTCTATCTTTGATAGGGGCTTTTTTTATGCCTAAGCCTATGATTTATAGGTGAAAATTAACCCCTTTAAGATTTCGTTTACTAAAAATTTTAACGTTAATTTTTATAATTAATGGCCTTTTAACTTTTCTCGTTCATGTTCCTTTCAAATGAATTTAGTTCTGGTGTTCCAGTTCAAACGAAAGGAAGTTGTAATGAGCAACTTAAATAAACTTAGTATCGCAGCAGCTGCATTACTTGCATCTACTTCAATGGGTTTTGCCGCAGATATTATTGATCCGCCTCTAATTGATCCTCCTTATGTTGAGGAGATTCCAGAGGTGCCACATATTTCTAACCATGGTGGTTGGTATTTGCGCGGCGATCTTGGTTTTGCTCATAACAGCTTAACGCATGTTGATAGACTGGTTGCTGATGATGTATTAGCGCCAACATATTCAAACTTCTCTAGTGCTGATCTTGATGAGAGCTTGTCAATTGGTGTTGGCGTTGGTTATCAAATTAACGGCACACTACGTGTTGATGCTACTTTGAAGCATATTACAGATGCTAAGTTTACTGGCGATTCTTCAACTTCAGGCGGCAACTTTGCTTGTAACGTGTTGGATCCAGATTCAGATGGCGATATGTGTTCAGTGTCTGACACTGCAGAATTTTCTGCGACGACAGTTATGATGAATGCTTATGCAGATCTAGGCACATTTAGTGGCTTTACACCTTATGTGGGTGCGGGTCTTGGTGGTGCGCATACGCATTGGACAGCTTTAGACAACGACATTAATTGTGTCGCTGGTGGTCCTGGCGATTGTGCAAGTGATGCGGCTAACAGCTACAACACTGCATTTGATGGCAAGCACGCTGCTAAAAATGGCTGGCGCTTTGCTTATGCACTTCATGCGGGTGCAAGCTATGACCTTTCAAGAAATGTAAAAATTGATGCTGGTTATTCATTCACGCACATTTCTGGTGGCGACATGTATGGCTTCCAAAATGGCAGCGGCGTTATGGGCAACCACGGCGACATCAAAATTCACGAAGTTCGTGCTGGTTTGCGCTACAACCTTTACTAGGGTTCACGCGCAAGCAAACACTATCGCATTCGATAATTTGAAAGAAGTTTAATGAACATGATCCGATCTACATTTTTTGCTCTACTGCTAGGCACATCTGGCACAATGGCAAATGCAGCAGATTTTCCATATCCAGAAACACCAACTTATGGCGGTGGAGAGGAAACTCTTGTTGAATTTGGATCTGGTTGGTATTTGCGCGGCGATGTTGGCCTGAGCAAAAATAGCGTTGACGGTGTAAAGTATCGTCAATCTAGCTCTGCATTTACGGGCGACTTTGAGCAATATGACTTGCAAGAAGGCTTCACGCTTGGCGCTGGTATTGGTTATCAGCTAACAAATAATATTCGTATTGATGCAACATATAAACATCATAGTTCAATGGACTTTACAGGTTCATCTGCTCAAGGTGTGGTTTGTGCTTCAACAGTTGGTACATGTGATTATTCTGATGATGCGTCGCTTAGCATAGACACCTATATGGTGAATGGCTATTTGGATTTGGGTAACTATGGTGGCTTTACACCTTATGTGGGTGCTGGTGCTGGTATTGCGGCAGTTAATTGGGCTGATATGACCAATGCTGAAGAGTGTGCGACAGGTCCATGTACTCTAGCTCCAAGTTCAAACCATGGTGGCAGAGAAGAAAAGAGCTTTGCTTATTCACTGCATACTGGTTTTGCATTTGATATTGCTAAACAAACTAAAATGGACATTGGATATTCGTTTACGCATATCGATGGTGGTTCTATGTTTGATTTTGAGAGCACAAATGCAATGTCAGGCGAGCAGGGCGTGCATGGCGATCTGAAGATACACAACATTTCTGCTGGTATTCGCTACAGCGTTTGGTAGTTTTATCAAATATTTAAATAAATTAAGCGGCTTTTAAGTCGCTTTTTTTGTGCCCAGTTTTTGAAATTTGTGACTGCGACATAAAAATTCTTGACCTTAATCTCTATCCTCTTTAAAGCCACACGTGGGACACCTCTCCCCAACGAGAGGCAACACTATCTGGAAGGGTAGCTATTATGAGCACTATTTCTAAGCCGGCCATGCGCCCGGCTAATCCCCGTTTTTCTTCTGGTCCTTGTACCAAGCGCCCTGGCTGGTCGCTTGATGCACTTGCTGATTCTGCAATTGGTCGCTCGCACAGAGCGAAAATTGGTAAAAGCAAATTGGCCGAAGCTATTGAATTAACCCGCGAAGTTTTGCAAGTACCTGAAGGTTACAGAATTGGTATTGTACCAGGCTCTGATACTGGCGCTGTTGAAATGGCTATGTGGTCGCTATTGGGCGAGCGCGGTGTAGACATGGTTGCATGGGAAAGCTTTGGTTCTGGCTGGGTAAGCGATGTTACTAAACAGCTAAATCTCGACGATGTTCGCAAGATTGAAGCGCCTTATGGCGTGCTGCCAGATTTGAACTCTATCGATTTTGATCGTGATGTCGTTTTCACATGGAATGGCACAACCTCTGGCGTTAAAGTTCCTAATGGCGATTTTATTCCAGCTAACCGTCAAGGCCTTACAATTTGCGATGCGACTTCTGCGGCTTTCGCGCAAAAAATAGATTTTGATAAATTAGATGTGGTTACCTTCTCTTGGCAAAAAGTGCTGGGTGGTGAGGGCGCACATGGCGTGATCATTTTATCGCCTCGCGCAGTTGAGCGTTTAGAAACCTATACGCCTGCTTGGCCGCTTCCAAAAATCTTTAGACTGACAAAAGGCAATAAGCTAATTGAGGGCATCTTTACTGGTGCTACAATTAACACGCCTTCTATGTTGTGTGTTGAAGACTATTTAGATGCGCTATATTGGGGCAAGTCGCTTGGTGGTTTAAGCGCTCTTATTGGTAGAGCTGATGACAACTTTGCAGCGATTGATGCCTTTGTTGGCGATACGCCTTGGATCGACTTTTTGGCCGAAGTGCCAGAGACGAGATCAAACACATCTGTTTGTTTGACAATTACAGATGAGCGTATCACTGCACTAGATGCTGACGCGCAAGCTGCCTTTGCAAAAGGCATTGTTTCACTTCTTGATAAAGAAGGCGTTGCTTATGACATTGGTCATTATCGCGATGCGCCTGCTGGCCTTAGAATTTGGGCGGGCGCTACTGTTGAGCGCACCGATCTAGAAGCTTTGATGCCTTGGCTAGACTGGGCGTTTGAAACACAGCTCAGCGCATTATCAGCTTAAATTTTCAAATTTATTGCCGCTAGATTATTGGCGGCAACACACTCTTTCAAATTTTATATGGAGGCCAAAATGGCACCTCGCGTACTCGTATCAGATAAATTATCAGAAACAGCGGTTCAAATTTTTCGTGACCGCGGTGTAGAAGTAGATTTTTTGCCAGATGTTGGCAAAGACAAAGAAAAGCTAATGGAAATCATTGGTCAATATGATGGCCTTGCAATTCGCTCTGCAACCAAAGCAACTGAAAAACTTATTGGCGCAGCCACTAATCTAAAGGTTATTGGTAGAGCTGGTATTGGTGTTGATAATGTGGATATACCTGCAGCTTCGCGCAAAGGTATTATTGTGATGAATACGCCTTTTGGTAATTCTATCACCACGGCTGAACACGCAATTACACTTATGCTTTCTTGTGCACGCCAAATTCCTGCGGCAGATAATTCTACGCAAGCAGGTAAATGGGAAAAATCTAAATTTATGGGCATCGAGATTACTGGCAAAACGCTGGGTCTTATTGGTGCTGGTAATATTGGTAAAATTGTTGCTGATCGTGCGCGCGGCCTTCGTATGAAAGTTGTCGCTTTTGATCCATTTTTGAACCAAGAAACAGCTGATCAAATGGGCGTTGAAAAAGTAGAGTTGGATGAGTTGTTTGCTCGTGCTGACTTTATCACAATGCACGTACCTTTGACTGATAAAACACGCAACATCATTTCAAAAGAATCTCTTGCGAAAATGAAAGATGGTGTGCGCATTGTAAACTGTGCACGTGGTGGCTTGGTTGATGAAGCGGCATTGGCAGAGGCTATGAAGTCTGGCAAAGTTGCTGGCGCGGCGTTTGATGTGTTTGAAACAGAACCTGCAACAGACAGCCCGCTATTTGGTTTGCCAAATATGGTTTGTACACCGCATCTTGGCGCTTCAACTTCTGAAGCACAAGAAAATGTGGCTTTGCAAGTGGCTGAACAAATTTCTGATTATCTTGTTGATGGCGCAGTTTCTAACGCGCTTAACATGCCATCTATTAGCGCAGAAGAAGCGCCAATCTTAACGCCATTTGTTAAGCTTGCAGAATGTCTTGGTGGCTTTATTGGCCAAGTAACAGACGAGCCAATTAATAAGTTTGAAATTACATTTGATGGCGCCGTTGCTGAAATGAACATAAAGGCGCTGTCTAGCGCTGCTATTGCTGGCCTTATTAAAAGTCAGGTTGCAGATGTGAACATGGTTTCTGCTCCTATTATGGCTAAAGAGCGTGGTATTCAAATGTCAGAAACAACACAAGCAAAGTCTGGTGTTTTTGATAGCTACATAAAAGTGAAAATTGTGACTGATAAACAAGAGCGCACAATTGCTGGTACTGTTTTCTCTGATGGCAAGCCACGCTTCATTCAGATTAAAGGTATTAATTTGGATGCAGAAGTTGGACGCCATATGGTTTATACAACCAACACTGATGTACCAGGTATTATTGGTTCATTGGGTGTTGCGTTTGGCGAGGCTGGCATCAACATTGCTAACTTCCAACTGGGCCGCAAACAAGAGGGCGGCGATGCAATTGCATTGCTCTATTTAGATGCGCCAGCTGAGCAAAGCGTATTGGATGAGTTGATGAAGGGCGGCTTGTTTAAGCAAGCTCGCGCTTTAGAATTTGACGTTGCATAGCACTAACTAAATAAAACAAACAAACCGAGGTGCTTAGTTGTGCTTCGGTTTTTTTATGACTTTTCGTATTTCTTTATTACGGGTTTGTTTTTTTTCTTTGGGCTATCCAAACTCCGCCAATAATTAAAAGCATGCCAAGGCCATGGAATATTTGGAAGCGCTCACCTACTATTAAAATGGCTAGTAGTGTTCCAAATACCGGCACAACATTTATCCATATGGCAGAGCTGTTTGAGCCAATAAGTTCAACGCTTCTTATCCAAAAGACTTGCGAGAGAATGGATGGAAAAATAGCTGTATAAAATACAATCAAAGTGCCTGTTAAATCTGGCCAAATAGCAGTGTCGGTTGCCACTTCATAACCTGAATAAAAAAGCGAAATAATGAAGGCGGAACTTGCTAAAACAGCAATGAATGAAAGCCAATGCACATCTGGTTTTTTGTTTAAAAATACTGAGTACACGCCATAAACTGCAATAGCTGCAATCATGAGTAGATCACCCATATTGAAGGTTAGACTTTGTAAAACTTCTAGACTGCCTTTTGATGTAATCATCAAAACGCCTATCACCGTAATTGGAAAGCCAACAATTTGAAACAGCGTTGGGTTGAGACGGTAGATAATAAAATTTAGCAAAAATACAAAAAACGGCAATGAAGCTTGAACAATTGCGACATTCATAGCGCTGGTCATTGTGAGTGACATGTACATCATATTGTTGAAGGTCGAAAAACCGAGCGAG
>JBGCEA010000191.1:0-8464 GCA_045105915.1 Nitratireductor sp. | reverse complement strand
CCTTTGGGTCTATTTGCAAATTTACTCGCCATGCCAATTGTCTCAATAGCAGTAATGCCACTTGCTATGATATCGGTTTTGTTAATGCCCTATGGACTAGAGCAATTAGCATTAGTGCCACTTGGTAAATCCATTGAACTGATAGTCTGGGCTGCAAATTTCACCAATTCTTTTGAACTTGATTTTTCAACTGGCATGCTTTCAAAAAATTTCTTTATCTCCGCGCTTTTGTTTCTGGCAACCTTTTTAATGCCAATCGGCAAATTGAAATTTTTATCGGTACTCCCAGCCATCTGGGTATTGAGCGTGGTCAATCAAGAGGTTGAAATTCCTCATATCATTATAGCGCAAGATGGTAGAACAATTGCGGTTGCAAGCGAATTGCTCAATAAGCCTTTAAACGAGCAGGGCATAGAAAAGGTGCATAAAGGGGAGGGTGCACTCACGCTTTTATATCCAAGGCGTAATAAATTTGTGAGTTCAATTTGGTTAAAAGCATATTCAAAAAATGTGGATGGCAAGATGCAATCAGAGCAAATGCTGTGCAACAAAGATCAATGCAGCTTTGTGTTAGCTGGCCAAAAGGTGCAGTTAATTTATGATCCAGCATTGTTGAAAAATGCATGTAGAAACGCAGATATTTTGTTAGCGCTACGCCTAAAATACGTGAGATGCAATACAAACACCGCAGGCTCAAAGCCACAACTAATTTTAAAAAGAGCAGATTTTGAAACCAATGGCACGCATGTGATAAAATTTCAAAACGCGATTGCCAAAGAACAAACTAAACCAAAAATCGATATTCAAACTGCGTGGAATACATTGCCAATTGCGCCAACACCTTCAAAATATGTGCCAGCAAAATACAGTTCTGCAAAAGATAATAAAGAAAATACGTCTCATAAGTTAAGGCGAGATGCTGAAGACTTCACCATCTCATTTCCTTATGAAAAACAAAGACGCCCCTGGCAACAGCGATTTGAACTTGTTCTAAAACCAAAAAATATGAAACAGGCAAATTTGCTTGAAACGAATAAATCGCTAAGTGACGCTTCTAATACTCTCGAATGAGACCAATAAGCTTACCCTGAACTTTAACGCGATCAGAAGTTAAAACTCTGGTTTCATAAGCAGGGTTAGCAGCCTCTAGTGCAATTTTGCCGTCTTGCTTTTTGAATTTCTTCAATGTGGCTTCTTCATCTTCTTTTTTCATCATACCGCTACCACCGAGATCTACACTGTTTGTTTCTTTAATCACAACCGTATCACCATCTAAGATACCGGCATTGATCATTGAATCGCCCTGAACTTGTAAAGCAAAATGATCACCAAGCCCCAGCATAGAAGGGGGCACAGTTACTGCATGCGTAACTTCTTGTATGGCGGCAATTGGCACACCAGCTGCAATACGGCCCATAACAGGAACTTCTGATGCGCTATCATTTGCAGCACTTGGTGTGTGGTTAGATATTGCAGCATTAGAATTACTAGCCGAGCTATTTGCAGAATTTGCGGTATTAGCGCCATAGCGCGCAGCCAGACCACCAACAGAGGCTTGATTGTTATCAGTAGTATTCAAACCACCTTGAATAACCTGAGGCTGGAAGCCGCCATCTGCCGCGCCAAAACCATCTGGCAATTTAATCACTTCAAGTGCGCGCGCTCTATTTGGCAAGCGTCTGATAAAGCCACGCTCTTCAAGCGCGGTAATTAAGCGGTGAATGCCCGATTTTGACTTTAAAGACAAAGCATCCTTCATCTCTTCAAAAGAGGGAGGAACGCCTTCTTCTTGCAATCTTTCATGTATCAGCAGCAAAAGTTCTTGTTGTTTGCGTGTAAGCATTAATTTCATCCTCACAAAAATTGGCAGAACGTATCTATAATTATAGATACAGAATCCTTCCATATTCTATACATGTTCTTTTCATGTTCTGCAAGTGTTCTTTTTAGGCAAGCGAATTAAGAAGGATGCAAACAACAGATTTGCATTCAAATTTGCGAACGAGACATAATATATATGCAGATCAATCATGCGGGCTAAGGTCAAGTTTCATTCTGCTTTTAGAATCATCATAATCAAAATCCACTCAGCAGCAGAACATTTATCCATAAAGAAAGTGCCTATTAAAGAACAAAAAGTGATTCAGTGCCTTGGCGTGTTGATTATACTAAATGATGAATATAATGAGAACAAAATACAAACAAAATGTATTTTTCTATTTATTTCAATAAGTTAGAAATATTTACAAATGAGAACATAAGTGGTACAAAATATTACGATGTGGCGCCGATCAAATTCGGCAGGGTATTTCCAAATAGGGGCTACTCCAAAACTATGAAGGATGGTAATTCAATGGCACAAAATTCACTTCGCTTAGTAGAGGAAAAGAATGTGGACAAAGACAAGGCACTAGAAGCAGCCTTAAGTCAGATCGAAAGATCTTTTGGCAAGGGTTCTATCATGAAGCTTGGCAAAAACGAGCAAGTGGTAGAAATTGAAACCGTTTCTACAGGTTGTCTTGGCTTAGATATTGCGCTTGGAATAGGCGGCTTGCCAAGAGGTCGTGTTGTTGAAATTTACGGCCCAGAATCTTCTGGTAAAACAACAATGACCTTACACACAATTGCAGAAGCTCAAAAAAATGGCGGCATTTGTGCTTTCGTTGATGCTGAGCATGCATTAGATCCAATTTATGCACGCAAATTAGGCGTGAATTTAGAAGAGTTACTTATTTCACAGCCAGATACTGGCGAGCAAGCTTTAGAGATTTGTGACACATTAGTGCGCTCTGGTGCAGTAGATGTATTGGTGGTCGATTCGGTTGCTGCGCTTACGCCAAGAGCAGAAATTGAAGGCGAAATGGGCGACAGCCTGCCAGGCCTTCAAGCGCGTTTAATGAGCCAAGCACTGCGTAAGCTTACAGCTTCGATTTCTCGCTCTAATACAATGATCATTTTCATCAACCAAATTCGTCATAAAATTGGTGTTATGTTCGGCTCGCCCGAAACAACAACAGGTGGTAATGCCCTAAAATTCTATGCTTCAGTACGTCTAGACATTCGCCGTATTGGTGCTGTTAAAGATCGCGATGAAGTTGTGGGAAACCAAACGCGCATCAAAGTGGTTAAAAACAAATTAGCGCCTCCTTTCAAACAAGTTGAATTCGACATCATGTATGGCGAGGGCGTTTCAAAAATGGGCGAGTTAGTCGATTTAGGTGTTAAAGCCGGCATCGTAGAAAAGTCTGGCTCATGGTTCTCATATAATTCAGAACGCTTAGGGCAGGGTCGCGAGAATGCAAAAACATTCTTAAAAGACAATCCTTCTGTTGCGCAAGAAATTGAACTCTCTTTAAGAAAAAATGCAGGTTTAATCGCTGATACACTTTTAGAAGGCGACATGTCTGATGCTGATATAAAAGAAGTCAGTGAAGAATCTTTAGAAGACGCGGCTAAGCCACTTTCAAAAGGTAAAGCTTCTTAAGGCACGAATAAATTTTAATCATATAAAAGCCGTCAGTTATCTGGCGGCTTTTTTGTTTTTAATTACGCTTAAAATCTGAATGCTGGTTTTAATATACCGTGCTTATCGTACACAGCGCATAATCTGATTATCAATTCTGATTATCAATATAGACACACCAGTTCACCTCGGTTAAACACAGACAACAAAATTGTGCGTTTAAAGATGCGCGCAAAGCCAAAAACAACCAAGCAAGTGATTAGAAGAAGTTATTAGATGACCGGCGTAAATGAGATAAGAAAATCATTCCTAAATTATTTTGGATCAAGCGAGCACGAAATTGTAGATTCTAGTCCACTTGTTCCGCGCAATGATCCAACATTGATGTTTACAAATGCCGGCATGGTGCAATTTAAAAATGTATTCACTGGACTTGAAAATAGAGACTATAACAAAGCAACCACATCTCAAAAATGCGTACGCGCTGGCGGTAAGCATAACGATCTTGATAATGTCGGTTATACAGCTCGTCACCACACTTTCTTTGAAATGCTAGGGAACTTTTCTTTTGGCGATTATTTCAAAGAAGAAGCGATTAAAAACGCTTGGGATTTGCTCACAAAGGAGTGGGGTCTACCTAAAGAAAAACTATTAGTAACGGTCTATCACACAGATGATGTTGCATATGATCTTTGGAAAAAAATTGCGGGTCTAAGCGATGATAAAATCATTCGCATCACCACCAATGATAATTTTTGGGCAATGGGTGACACAGGGCCATGTGGGCCGTGTTCAGAAATATTCTACGATCATGGCGCGCACATTTGGGGCGGGCCTCCAGGCAGCCAAGAAGAAGATGGTGATCGCTTTATCGAAATTTGGAACCTCGTATTCATGCAATATGAGCAAGTTAGTCTTGATGAGCGTATCGATTTACCAAAACCATCGATTGATACCGGCATGGGCTTAGAGCGCATTTCGGCTGTTATGCAGGGCGTGCACGAAAATTACGACATTGATTTATTCAAAAACCTTATCACTGCCAGTGAAGATGCAACAGGTGTAAAAGCAGAAGGCGATAATGTTGCAAGTCACCGCGTGATTGCAGATCATTTAAGAGCAACTTCATTTCTTATTACAGATGGCGTGCTACCTTCAAATGAAGGACGCGGCTATGTGCTTCGCAGAATTATGAGACGTGCAATGCGTCATGGCAGTCTACTTGGTGCTAAAGAGCCACTCATCCATAAACTTGTGCCAGCGCTTATTCGTGAAATGGGCGACGCATACCCTGATCTTGCAAGAGCGCAATCTCTGATCGAAGAAACACAATTGCTTGAAGAAACACGCTTTCGCAAAACACTTGAGCGCGGTCTTGGCTTGCTCGATGATGCAACAAAAGATCTGCAAGATGGCGAAGTGCTAAAAGGTGAAACGGCATTCAAACTATATGACACCTATGGTTTCCCACTTGATCTAACGCAAGATGCTTTAAGAAAACGCAATATAAGCGTAGATACAGACGGCTTTGCAAAATCCATGCAAAAGCAAAAAGAAGATGCGCGCGCTGCATGGTCTGGTTCTGGCGATACAGCAGATGAAAAAATTTGGTTTGAAATTAAAGAACGCTTAGGCTCAACAGAATTTTTAGGTTACGAAACACAAACAGCAGAAGCAATTGTTCAAGCGATTGTTGTCGATGGCGCAGAAGTCGATACTGCTCAATCTGGCGCAGATATCGCAATTGTTTGTAATCAAACATGTTTTTATGGCGAATCTGGTGGCCAAGTTGGCGACAAAGGTGAAATCAAATTTGAAGGTGGCTTAATCCAAATTACAGATACCAAGAAAAAGAATGATGGCTTGTTTGTTCATTTTGGTAAAATTGTTTCAGGCACGCTTGAAAACAACATGGCATTAGAAATGAATGTAGATGCGAGTGCTCGCGCTGGTGTTCAAAATCATCACTCAGCCACTCACTTATTGCATGAATCTTTACGCGAAGTATTGGGCGATCATGTATCGCAAAAAGGCTCGCTAGTGTCTCCTAATAAATTGCGTTTTGACTATTCACATCAAAAACCCATTGCGCCAGAAGAGCTAAAAGTAATTGAAGAAATGACAAACGAAATCGTTCGCCAATCTTCTCCAGTGACAACAAGATTAATGGCAGTAGATGACGCAATCGAACTTGGCGCTATGGCTTTGTTTGGCGAAAAGTATGGCGAAGAAGTTAGAGTGGTTTCTATGGGCACAGCAGTGCGCGGTGAAAAAACATCTAAAACATTCTCAATAGAGCTTTGCGGCGGTACGCATGTTAAAAACACTGGTGAAATTGGTTTAGTTAAAATTCTAAGCGATAGCGCAGTCGCATCTGGCGTTAGACGTTTAGAAGCGATCACTGGCGCAGATGCACTTAGCTACTTAGAAACACAAGAAAGCAGCGTTAAACAAATAGCAGAAACATTAAAAGTACCAGCTGAGCAAGCAGTGAGCCGCGTTGCAACATTGGTTGAAGATCGCAAAAAGTTAGAGCGCGAACTCTCTGAACTTAAAAAGAAGTTAGCCCTAAGTGGATCAAATTCAGGCTCTGGTGATGCGAACCAAGTAGACGAAATTAATGGCGTTAAATTTATGGGCCAAATTGTAGAAGATATTCCTGCCAAAGATTTAAAATCTTTGGTTGATCAATCTAAAAACAAAATTGGTTCTGGGATTGTGTGCTTGATCAGTATTTCTGAAGATAAAAAAGCCGCGATTGTTGTGGGTGTTACAAAAGATCAAAGCGAAAAAATCAGCGCTGTTGATTTAGTGCGAATTGGCTCAAATGCAGTTGGCGGCAAAGGCGGAGGCGGGCGCCCAGAAATGGCGCAAGCTGGTGGGCCAGATGGCGCAAATGCACAAGCCGCTATTGATGAGATAAAAGCGGCACTTGGTTGAATTTAAAAGCGCAGCCACACAAATCTCAATTTAAAAATAAACGCATATAGTTTTGGAGACTTAAATGACGCATTTATCTTTTTTTGGAGCAGCAGGAACCGTTACAGGTTCGTGCTCCATGATCGAGGCTATGGGCGCAAAATTTCTTATTGATTGCGGTATGTTTCAAGGCAGCAAAACTGTTCGAGCGCTAAACGATGAGCCTTTTCCATTTGATGCAAGCCAAGTAGATTTTCTGCTTTTAACGCATGCTCACATAGACCATTCTGGCCTACTGCCAAAACTGATTAAGCATGGTTTTACAGGGCCAATTTATTGCACAAAGCCAACGGCGGATTTGTTGAGTTTTATGTTGCTGGATAGTGCAAAAATTCAAAAATCAAATGCAGAGCGTAAATCGCGTAAGAACAAAAGAAGAGGTCTCGATCCAGTCGAGCCAACCTATGAAGAAGTTCACGCAAAGCAAACATTAAAGCAATTGCGCTCAGTAAAACTATTGCAATGGGTGGAGCCACATACTGGCATTGAAGCAAAGTTTTGGAACGCAGGCCACATCCTAGGCTCCGCTTCCATTGAACTGCGTTATCCAGATAAAAAAACCGGCAATACAATGCGCCTTCTATTTTCTGGTGACCTTGGCCCAGAAGAAAAAGTATTCCATCACGAACCAGGTGGCGATCAAGGCTTTGATTATATCGTTTGCGAATCTACCTATGGCGACAGAGATAGAGACGACTACACATTAGAAACCAGACGCGATCACATTCGCCAAGAATTGCAAAAAGGCTTAGAGCGCGGTGGCAACGTTGTCATTCCATGCTTTGCAGTAGAGCGTTCACAAGAATTGTTGCACGACATTGGCTGGCTACTCGATAATAAACTATTGCCAAATTGTACCGTGTTTTTAGATTCGCCCCTTGCCACAAAAGTCACCAAGGTTTTCATCAAACATGCAAACAAGCTAGATGACATTGCGGTAAAACCTGATACCCTATTTAGGCACAAACAATTTAGACTGGTTGAAGATGTTGAAGAGAGTAAAAACATCAACAAAATAAAGTCTGGCGCTATTATTATTTCTGCAAGCGGTATGGCAGATGCAGGGCGTATTCAGCACCATATTAAAAACAATGTACATGATAGAAATTCAACAATTTTATTTGTTGGCTATCAAGCGCCGGGCACACTTGGCCATGTTATTTCAAATGGCAAAAAAGACATTCGTATTCATTCACGCATGTATAAAGTGCGCTCGCAAATTGCGAAACTTGGCAATTATTCTGCTCATGCAGACCAAGTTGAATTGCTAGATTGGGTGCAAGAGCGTGGCCCAATTAGAGGTGGTGTTTTCTTAAATCACGGTGATGATGACGCTAGAAAAGAAATGCGTTCATTGCTTGCAAAACGCGGCATTCCTGCATCGCGCATTCACATGCCAAAAATTGATGAAGGCTTTGATTTAACCGCTGGCACGCCAGAATCTAAAGGGCGCGCTAAAAAGGGCATTGTTAAATCTAAAGGGCAAATAAAAGTAAAAGGGCGAACCTTAAATCGTATACCAAAAGATCAGCTCTTAAATGATTGGCACAATGATTATGCAGCCTTTATGGGCGCGCTTACCAATAAAATTGAAGCCGAAAATGACCCAGTTAAAAAACGCGCTCTTATAAAAAAGTTGCAAAAGAGTTTGGGTAAATAAAGAAATTTATAAGATTTTAATTACAAAAAAGCCGGGTCAATTAGCCCGGCTTTTTCATGTCTATTTAAAAAGATAACTTAAGAAGCCATTGCTTTTTTAAGGTTCTCATCGATCTTATCTAAGAAACCGATTGTTGATAGCCATGGCTGATCTGGACCAATTAACAGCGCCAAATCTTTAGTCATGCTGCCGCTTTCAACAGTGCTGATGCAAACTTTTTCTAGTGTCTCAGCAAAGTTTTTAAGATCTGCATTGTCATCTAGTTTTGCTCTGTGTGCTAGGCCACGTGTCCAAGCAAAGATAGAAGCAATAGAGTTTGTTGAAGTCTCTTCACCTTTTTGGTGCTGACGGTAGTGGCGTGT
>JBGCEA010000190.1:0-13406 GCA_045105915.1 Nitratireductor sp. | reverse complement strand
AAAGCGCAAATGATACGCAAAACCAAGAAGACGCGAGTGCAGAAGAAACGGGTTGGAGTCCTTTGTAATGAGCGCTCTAAACGACCTTACAAATATAAGTCACTATAAGCGTATCGTCATAAAAATTGGCTCTGCTCTTTTGGTAGATGCCGAGCATGGACTAAAAGTTAGCTGGCTTAACTCTCTAATAGAAGACATTGCAAAACTAAAAGCCCAAGGCCACGAAATTTTAATTGTGTCTTCTGGATCTATTGCACTTGGTCGCGGCATTTTAAAAATGAAATCGGGCATCTTAAAGCTCGAAGAAAATCAGGCTGCTGCCTCTGTGGGCCAAACAGCTCTTGCCGCCACTTATCAAGACGCATTATCAAAGCACAATCTGCAGGCTGGGCAAATTTTACTAACGCTTGGCGATACAGAAGAACGCAGAAGATATTTAAACGCTAGAGAAACTATCTCTACGCTTTTGCAATTGGGTGTTGTGCCTATCATCAATGAAAACGACACCGTTGCGACCAGCGAAATTCGCTATGGCGACAATGACCGTCTAGCCGCTAGAGTTGCGGCTATGACAGCTTCAAATTTACTCATTTTGTTTTCTGACATAGATGGACTTTATACGGCGCCGCCACAAAGCGACCCTTCAGCTAAATTTGTTCCAATTGTTGAAAACATAACACCAGAAATAGAAGCCATGGCTGGTGATACTGGAACACAGCTATCTTCTGGTGGCATGGTTACAAAAATTGAAGCTGGTAAAATTGCGGTTACGGCAGGCACTGCCATGGTTATAACATCTGGCAAAAGAACCAACCCAATTGCGAAGCTAATAAGCGGCGAAAAAGCAACATGGTTTAGCCCTAGCAAAAGCCCAATTTCTGAAAAGCATAAATGGATTGCAGGCCAGCTAGAAGTGACTGGCAAAGTGTTTTTAGATGAAGGCGCAGACAAGGCGCTGCATAAAGGCAGCAGCTTATTGCCAGCTGGCATCACAAAAATTGAAGGCACATTTAAACGTGGCGATATTGTAGCTGTCATTGGCTTTGCAGGTACAGAAATTGCACGTGGCATAATTGCCTATGATTGTGACGATGCAAAACAAATTAACGGACATAAAAGTTCTGAAATTATGGATATCTTGGGCTATTCTAGAAAAGATGAAATGATCCATAGAGATGACCTTGTATTAAATAAAACGACAGGCAGCTAAAATGAATAATCAAAATTCTAATATATCATCTGCAGATATAAAAACTGTCATGGCCGATATGGGGCGCGCTGCAAAAGCCGCTTCTGGTGTACTTGCTACTGCAACCGCCGAGCGCAAACATGCAGCCTTAATTGGCATGGCAGAAGCAATTTGGAATAAGCGCCAAGTAATTTTAGACGCTAATGTAATTGATATGAAAGCGGCTAAAACAAATGGACTTAGTGGCTCTTTTCTCGATCGCTTACAACTAAACGAAGAGCGCGTTCAATCTATGTGCGATGGCATAAGAGCCATAGCAGAATTAAAAGACCCTGTTGGCGAAATCATATCGCAATGGGACAGACCAAATGGTTTGAACATTGAACGCGTAAGAACGCCACTTGGTGTTATTGGCGTAATTTTTGAAAGCCGTCCAAATGTAACAGCAGATGCAGGCGCACTATGCCTAAAAGCTGGCAATGCTGTAATTTTGCGTGGCGGCTCTGACAGCTACCACTCTTCTAAAGAAATACATGCTTGCTTGGTCGAGGGTTTAATATCGGCTAATCTGCCTGCCAGCGCCATTCAAATTGTACCAACAACCGACCGAGCCGCAGTGGGCGAAATGTTGGCGGGCTTAAACGGCAATATAGATGTTATTATTCCGCGCGGTGGCAAAGGCCTTGTTGGACGTGTTGAAGCAGAAGCACGTGTGCCAGTCTTTTCGCACCTAGAAGGTATTTGTCATATTTATGTAGATAAAAGTTGCGAATTAGAAATGGCGAAAAGCATTGTGACCAATGCAAAAATGCGCCGCACTGGCATTTGCGGCTCTGCAGAAACGTTGCTCATTGATAAGCAAGTAGCAAGCACCCACCTTAAGCCAATTTTGCAAGACTTAGAAAAAGCTGGCTGCGAAATTAGAGCAACGCAAGACATCGTAGAAATCTATGACAGCGCAAAACTTGCAACAGATGAAGATTGGAAAACCGAATATTTAGCGCCAATCATTTCTGTTAAACTCGTAAATGGCATTGATGAAGCGATAGAGCATATCAACACTTGGTCTTCTAGCCATACAGAAGCAGTGCTCGCGCAAGACCCAATTGTGGTAGAGCGTTTCTTCAACGAAATCGATTCTGCTATCATGCTGCACAACGCATCAACACAATTTGCAGATGGCGGCGAATTTGGAATGGGCGCAGAAATTGGCATTGCCACAGGCAAAATGCACGCGCGCGGACCAGTAGGCGTTGAGCAATTGACAAGTTTCAAATACCGTGTGCGCGGCAATGGGCAAATTAGACCTCTATAATTTGGTGGCAGAAAGCAAACAATTGAGCACTCCAACAACACATAATTCAATCACCAAAAGTGATAAAAGCATTATGCGTGACGCCATAAAATTGCCAGCTATTGCAGATGGCATGCGCATTGGTTTGTTTGGCGGCTCTTTTAACCCACCTCATGCTGGGCATGTGCATGTGAGCCAAACAGCACTTATTAAAGGAAAACTAGACCAAGTATGGTGGCTAGTTACGCCCGGCAATCCACTAAAAGATACATCGCAATTAGCAAGCTTAACCCAGCGTTTAAAAAAGTGTCACGAACTTATAAAGCATCCAAAAATTAAGGTGAGCGCGATAGAGGCAAAATACAATTTGCGCTACACACAGCAAACACTAGCTCTACTAAAAAAGCTTTGCCCACGCATCAACTTTGTTTGGATTATGGGTGCAGACAATTTGAAGAATTTTCACCAATGGCAAAATTGGCGCGAAATCGCCAACCAAATGCCAATTATGATTATCGACAGACCTGGCTCAACACTCTCTTATCGCTCGGCTCAAGCAGCCATTGCTCTATCGAAATATAGAATAGATGAAACCGATGCGCATTTGCTGGCAAATATGAAAGCACCCGCATGGGCATTTATTCATGGTCCAAGAAACTCTCTTTCTTCAACCGCTATCAGAAATAAAATTTCGAATAACGCCAAAAAGCATAGCAATTAACCAGCACCAAATAGACAACAAAAATTGTCATATCATTTTTTAGAAAATTGGTGTATCTAGCAACAATAAGTTTAAAGCATAATTGATTTATAAATAATCAAACCCAAATGCATAACTAAGCAAATTAAAAGAAGGCAATCTGGCCAAAATGCAAACTGACAATTCTAAAACGGTAAATTTTTCAGCTGAAGATTCATTGAAAGCCGTTCTAACCAGCCTAGACGATTCTAAAGCTGAAGAAATGATTTCCATAGACATTAGAGGTAAATCTGCACTTGGCGATTATATGGTCGTTGCATCTGGCAGATCGCACCGTCATGTGGGCGCCATTGCTGAACACCTTATTCAAAACCTAAAGCAAAATGGTTTTGGCCCTTCAAAAATTGAAGGCATGCCAAATTGCGATTGGGTACTCATAGATACTGGCGATATTATCGTGCATCTATTTAGACCTGAGGTGCGCGAATTTTATGGCATCGAAAAAATGTGGCAAATGGAAGAGCAATCCGAAACACATTAAGCGTGCCCTCCTCTTTAAAAGAGAATTCTCTTGCAACTCTCCATTCTAACAATTGGCAAAATGAAAGCAGGCTCAAAAGGCTCTGCGCCAGAAATGGATTTATTAAATCGCTATGTTGAGCGCTCGCAAAAAGCGGGTCGTCAATTAGGTTTCGCAGGTCCAAAAATTTTAGAGTGGAACGAATCGCGCGCGCAAACTGCCGCCCTTCGAAAAGAAGAAGAAGCATCACAAATGCTCTCTAGTCTAAGCGCCGGCGCAACACTAATTTGCCTAGATGAGCGCGGTAAAGACATTTCTAGCGAAGATTTATCGCAGCTTATGCGCCGCTCATTAGATAATTCAACACCACAAATTGCCTTTGCCATTGGTGGGCCAGATGGCCACGCTGATCAAATGAGAGAACAAGCAAGCCACACCATTAGATTTGGTAAAATGACTTGGCCTCACCAATTTGCAAGAATTATGATAGCAGAACAAATTTACCGCGCCATCACCATTTTATCAAACCACCCTTATCACAGGGTTTAAGCTGGCTTGGTTTAATCATAGTTTTATGAAAACAGCCTTATTCTTTCCTAATTTATCAGCAACAAATGCCACATAAAACTTGCCGCTAATTGACTATACGCACCAGCGCTATTCATAGTCTTTTTAAACGAAAACTGATTCGTTTTTGTCCACTTTGCCAAATACCGGAAAGCAATTTGATAAAACAAAGTACAAATAAAGCGGCATTTGCAATCATTCGTTTTGCACTATTTTGTGCTGTCTTGCTTTTAGCGCTTACTAGCTTTTTGCCTTTTGCATCTTTTGCCCAAGAAACAAAAGAAGAGCAACGCAAACTAGCCAGCGAAAAAGAACTGAATGAGATTCAAGAAAAGATACAAATTAGTATTTCTAAAAAGAGCGAATTAGAAGAAGAAATCGAAACGCTCGAAACTGACCGCGCTTCAATCAATAGAAACCTAATCGAAACATCAACAAGATCACGTTCATTAGAAACCAGCATCAATAGAGCTGCGAACAGATTAGATGAATTGCGAGCAGGCGAAAACGCGGTGCGTACCGTTTTAAGAGAAAAGCGCTCTGTTCTGATTGAGGTCATTGCCGCACTACAGCGCATGGGGCACAAACCACCGCCCGCACTGCTGGTTCGCCCAGAAGACGCACTCTCTTCGGTGCGCTCTGCCATTTTGCTTGGCGCGGTTGTGCCAGAAGTGAGAGACGAAACAAAAGCGCTCATTACGCAGCTTCAAAAGCTGGTCGACATTAAAAAGAGTATCGATGTAAATCGTTCTACACTTAAAAGTGACCTACAAAAGCTTGCAGAAGAAGAAACACGCCTTACATTCTTATTAGAGCAAAAAAAGAAGCTATCTATAACAGCTAGACAAGAGCTAACCACGCAAACCGCCTTGGCGGCAGAATTGGCTGGCAAAGCCACAAACCTAAATGGGTTAATTAAAGAATTAGAAAAAGAAGTCGCAGCAGCCAAACAAGCAGCCATATTTGCAAAAGAAGATGAAGAGAAAAGAAAAAAGCTAGAACTTGAAAATGTTGCAAAAAACAACACGAACTCAAAACAGCCTGATTTCTCTGATACGGGTCGTATATCGCCAGCGATCGCTTTTTCCTCGGCAAAAGGATTATTACCAAAACCAGTAAGCGGAGTTGAAATCGCTTCATTTGGCAAAAAGAATATAGATGGAGAGATCTCGCAAGGTATTGCAATGGCAACTAGGAGCAATGCTAGGGTCAATTCTCCTGCAGATGGATGGATTATTTATGCCGGACCCTTCAGATCATACGGTAAACTATTGATCTTAAATGCTGGTGATGGTTATCATGTCGTTATATCTGGCATGGAAACCCTAAATGTTGAATTAGGTCAGTTTATTCTAACTGGCGAGCCAGTGGGAACCATGAGTGAAAACAGAATTGCAAGTTCGCAAGATGTAGAGGTAGGATTATCGAAACCTATTCTCTATATAGAGTTTAGAAAAGATGGAAAATCGATTGACCCCTCTCCATGGTGGGTCAACTCAGGTGAGAAAGAGAGTAACGGATAATGCGTAAACTTAATCTATTCATTGGTGGCTTGGCCTTAGGCACAGCTATTGGATTAGGAACTGCTACTTTGGTAAACCCAACTACCTCAGCTAACGCAGCCGGTTCTGAAACCTATCAAAGACTGGCCCTATTTGGTGACATCTTTGAGCGCATTCGCGGTACATATGTAACCGAGCCTGATGAAGAGAAATTGGTTGAAAGCGCTATTAACGGCATGCTTGCATCACTTGACCCACATTCTAGCTATCTAAATCCAAAAGATTTCTCTGACATGCGCGTTCAAACCAAAGGCGAATTTGGCGGCCTTGGTATTGAAGTGACCATGGAAAATGAAGTTATTAAAGTTATCTCACCAATAGACGACACTCCTGCTGCTAAAGCTGGCGTTTTAGCTGGCGATTTAATTTACAAAATCGATGGCGAAAACATTAGAGGTCTAACGTTACAACAAGCCGTTGAAAAAATGCGTGGCCTTGTGAACACACCAATCACCGTTACTATTCAGCGTGATGGTGCAGAAAAGCCAATCGAAATTACAATTATTAGAGATGTCATTAAGGTGCGTTCTGTTCGCCACCGCGTAGAGCGTGACAGCATTGGCTATGTAGATATCAACTCATTTACAGAGCAAACCTATTCAGGTCTTGAAAACGCGATCAACAAAATCAACGAAAAAGCTGGCGAAGATAACATCAAAGGCTTCGTAATTGATTTGCGCTTAAACCCAGGCGGCTTGTTAGACCAAGCAGTTAGCGTTTCAGATGCTTTCTTAGATCGCGGTGAAATTGTTTCAACAAGAGGGCGCAACGAATCAGAATTGCGTCGCTTCCCAGCGCGCCCTGGTGATTTAACAGGTGGCAAGCCAGTTATCATTCTAATCAATGGTGGCTCAGCCAGTGCATCAGAAATTGTTGCAGGCGCTTTGCAAGATCATAAACGCGCAACAATTTTGGGCACACGCTCATTTGGTAAGGGCTCAGTGCAAACTATCTTGCAATTGGGCGGCAATGGCGCGCTTCGCTTAACAACTGCGCTTTATTACACGCCTTCAAACACTTCTATTCAAGCTAAGGGTATTTCACCTGACATCAAGGTAGACCAACCTTTGCCAGATGAATTTAAAGGCAGAGTAGAAAGTTCTGGCGAATCTAATTTACGTGGCCACATCAATGGCCAAGAAGAAGATGAAGAAGGTTCAGGTTCTGCATCATATGTACCACCAGATCCAAAAGACGACATTCAGCTAAACTACGCTCTAGATTTAATCTTAGGCGTTAAAAAAGCAGATGGGATCTTCCCACCAGACCCATCAAAGGCTTTACCAAGCAAAAGCTAACGAAAACAAAATAATTTTTAAAACCGCCTTCATTCAGTTGTGGGCGGTTTTTTATATCTCGCACCCATCTTTTGAACAAAACTTTATAAATAAAGTAAAGTACAACAACTGATTCGAAAATGGGATGTATTTGAAAGCGCTATGGAAGACCTGAACAAACCATTAGGTAAAAAAAGTGCCGTCAAGAAAAGTGATTTTTCATTAAAGAAAATCATTACACCAAGCAATATTGCGATATGCCTCGGCGTTATCGCCATAGCATTTGTGGCTTACGATCGCTTAAATCCAAATACGCTTGCGCCTCAAGATCAAAACACAATTGATCAAATTGCATTAAACGCAAATGATCCAAATGCTTTGCAGCTAAGAGATACGCGCGATAACAAAGAAGAAGAAAAAGAAGAGCCAAATATAGATTCTGAACCATCAGAAAATGATAGCAATAATTCTATTTCGCAAATCCAAGAAGTAAATCCAACTGGCTCAATGGAAGTCAGCAAGCCTCGTCCAAAACCAAAAAAGCTACCCGTTTTCAAACCCCAAGACGCGCAGCTTGCGCATTTACCAGATCCAAAAATCTCTGAAAACACGCGTTATGGCATTTTGCCGGTGCAAGGCCCACAAGGGCAAAGAGCGCTCGATATTTATTCACGAGAACCAGACACCACTGGCAACTTTGGGGTGGCGCGCGTTGTATTGATTATCGGCGGCATGGGCATTTCTCAATCAAGCACTCAATTAGCCATTAAAAAATTACCACCAAGCGTAACCTACGCTTTTGCGCCTTATGGAAATTCTCTAAACAGATGGATGCAAACCGCACGCAAAAAAGGCCATGAACTGCTTATTCAAGTACCAATGGAACCTATCGATTATCCAAACAATAATCCGGGCACACAAACACTGCTAACAACCCTCCCACCCAAAACAAACCTAGACAATTTACATTGGTCTATGGGAAAAATTACAAATTACGTTGGTGTGATGAATTATTTAGGCGCTAAATTTAATAAAGACGCCAGAGCAATGACGCCGGTTTTCAAAGACCTTTCAGAACGTGGCCTATTGTATGTAGATGACGGCTCTTTGAAAAACTCAAAGGCCGAGCAAGTGGCCGCGCAAACACTTTTACCTTTTATCAAAGGTCACATAAGAATTGATAATGTGCGCACAAGACGTGACATTGCAATACAGCTGCAGGCTTTGGCAAAAGAAGCAAAAAGAACTGGCCTTGCAGTTGGCATAGCAAATGCCTTTCCAGACACCATCAACCTCATTGCTCAATTCACGCAAAAGGCTAGAAAAGCAGGCATAGAAATTACGCCCGTATCTGCTGCTATCGAGCACGTATCAAAAAATAGAAATTAAATTTCAAATCTCATCACTGGTAAAACTATGTCAAAAAATAAGAACAAAAAATATGAAGACCTGCCCTACAGAAAATGTGCTGGCATTGTACTTATCAATAAAGAAAACAAAATTTGGATAGGCCATAGAATAACACCAAAGGGCGGCGAATTATCACTAACTGATAAAAGGTGGCAAATGCCACAAGGCGGCATCGACAAAGGCGAAGATGCGTTAGATGCTGCAAAACGCGAATTATGGGAAGAGACTGGCGTAACTAATGCCACCTTTTTAGAGCGTTCATCTGATTGGATTAAATATGATTTACCAGATGAACTGCTGGGCACTGCGCTAAAAGGAAAATATCGCGGTCAAAAAATGGCTTGGTTTGCTTTCAAATATGAAGGCGATGAAAGCGATATGAACATTTCTAACCCACCAGACGGCGCACCAGTAGAGTTTGATGCTTGGCGCTGGGAAGAGTTACATGAACTTCCAAATCTGATTGTTCCATTCAAGAAAAAATTATACGAACAGGTTGTCGACACCTTTGCACATCTGGTAACCTAAAATTACACAAATACCCAAGCCAACTCTTAAGGACGTCTAATGCTTGCCAAAAATTTAAAAATTGTTCCAAGCAAAAAATCTGACATCCAAAATATTTGCAAAATCACAAAAACTGCTTTTGGAAGCGCCCAAGAAGCAAAACTTGTAGAAAGCCTTTTGCCATCTCAAGAAGAGACAATTTCGCTTATTGCAAAAGTAGGAAAAGAAGTTGCAGGCCATGTGTTGCTTACAAAGGTAAAAGCAAAAAACCAAAACAAATTGAAAGCCATGGCCTTAGCGCCATTGTCGGTTTTACCAAAATATCGAGAAATGCAAATTGGCAGCCAGCTGGTGCGCCAAGCAATCATCACAGCATCTGAAAATAAATATGATGCTTTATTCGTCTTAGGCGATCCGCTCTATTACGAGCGTTTTGGGTTTAAACAAAAAGCAGCAAACGGTTTTAAAACGCCATGGCCTAAAACGCATTTCATGGCGTTAGAGCTAAAGCCAAATAAACTTGCAGATAAATCAGACGAACTCATTTACCCGCAAGCTTTTGAAAAACTTAATTAGCGCCGTTAACTGAAGCCGTTGCAATCATATCAATTGCAGGCTCTGCAACATTAAGCGCGTAAGAAGTCAGCTGACCTTGAATGCGTTTATGCACACGGTCATCATCACCCAGCCCAATATGGAATGTTTTATATTTAAACTCGGTATGCAGTGTGGTTTTGTTATCGCTTGTTAAGCGAACCTTTTGGCCAATACAGCCAGGCAATCTGCACACAAAATTATCAACGCGGTGAACATTGTCTGGAATTTTAGAAAGCACAGGCCCATCTAAAACAGCCAAATAATTCACCGGAATATTCTCTCTATCAAGCATAGAAGCCAAGCGCGTTACAATATTGCCGCCATAGCTAATACCAACCAGATTGATGGCTATAGATGGATCGCGTTTATAAGACTTTTTAATTTCTTGAAAAATAGCTGTTTGTACAACAAGTGTACCTTCAACTGGCGTTGCATAACTTACATGTTTTGCATTGCCTAATTTATGTTTCAAATTGTTAAAGCCATAACCAACAAATGGCATAACGCTTGCCAAGCCATTAATTAGATATGTCTTATGATTTTCTTTTGCAGGCTGAAGACTGTTGGCAATAGTTGGCGTTAGCGCCAATGCGCCAGCAATCATTAACTTGCCCAGCTTCGCTTTAAAGGTACACATTACAAAACCCTTTCATTTAAACTGCCCCTATAAAGCCTCAAAATGGTTAATTTCCAGCTTCTTATAATGGTAAATGAAAGGTAAAATTTAATGGCGGAAAAATGGTCTTTTTGGGGTTGCCAAACTGTTCAAATCAGCCCACCTTCTAAATGTACATAAACAATTGAAAGGAGGTGATCCAATGTCAAGTGATTTCAGATTTCCGTGTGGATCTATGCGGTGCGAGGTAACTTTGGAGCAACCTTCAAGTTAGCTTTTAACTGCCAGAATAATTAAGTTTATTCAAATTGATTTTCCGGAAATGGAAATATCACGGGCCACTCCTAACCAGAGTGGCCTTTTTCGTTTCAGCACATAAACAGCACAACTTTGCTGCACATCTTTGCGTCTGCCCAAATAAGTCTGAAATTTAGAAAAAGAAAAAACCTACCCCAAAAATGACAATACCTGCCGGGGGAGGAGGATCCGGCAGGTATCGTTATAAAAAATCAATCAATGGGAGGAAGATTGATTTATCTCAAGAGCAATGCGGGAGGAGGTGCAAAGCTCTTGGCTAAAAGATCAGGTAAAATCACTAATCTTTCGTTAAAAATTAAATACGCGATTTTTTCGTAAACAAATAGAGCAAATTTCACATATAAGCCATGCACCACACGCATATCTAAAAGAGCATATGCTCATTTGAGGCATTTCTTAAAAATCGACAGCGATTCCCTTTTTTTCCCAATCACCATAACGCGCAGGATCAGCGCCACCCCGCCCATTAATCTCTTTTGGTGCTGCTTCAGGCGTTTTTGCCTGCAATTGGCGTTCTTTTGCTTCTTCCAAAGCGCGTTTGCCAGCTTGTTCCACTTTCTGTTTAACTAATTTATCGCTCAAGTTTATTCCCTCAAATAATTAAACAAATACAGACCCAATTTATAAGCTATCTTTTTTTGCTTAAAGGCATCATATAGTCTGCAATACTATAAGCAACTTACACTAAAACTACGATATTGGCTAAGCTTTGGCATTTGATTCTAAAAATAATCACTCAAAAAACCACTCCGCGCAAAAACAAGGGCTGGCTAGCAGATACGCCGCTGTTGTAATTTTAGGAAAAATTGTAGACGACCACCAAACGATAGATCAACTGTGCGATCCAATTAAGGGTTTAAAAGAATTCACCCAATTAGAAATGCGCGACCAAGCCCTGGCTAGAGCTATAGTTATTACAACCTTGCGCCACTATTCAAGAATTGGAAAAATTCTATCAAAAGTCTACAATCGAAAACCACCACAAAAAGCGCGCATACTCATTCATGCAATAGAAGTTGGCGCTGCACAAATCTTGTTCATGGATGTGCCGACCAGCGCTGCAGTTAATTTATCTATTTCGATTATTAAAAATAACAAACCCACACAAAGATTTTCAGGCTTTGCAAATGCAGTTTTGCGAAACCTTGAGCGCGAAAAAGAAAAGCTACTCGAAAAATCTGCACAGCAGCACCCATTCCCGCAATGGCTTTTCAAAAAACTATGCTCAGACCACGGAAAAGAAAAAACCAAACTATTGGGCGAAGCCTTCTCCTTAAAGTCTAATCTAGACATCACACTTAAAAGCGCCAATGTTGCACTTGCAGATTCTATTGAAGCCATAAACCTTCCAACTGGCAGCCTGCGCCTAACCACAGACCAGCCGATACAAGAGCTAGAGGGTTTTGATAAAGGCGATTGGTGGATACAAGATATTTCTGCAAGTCTGCCAGCAAAGCTGATTGGCGATGTTGCGGGCAAACAAGTCGCCGATTTATGCGCGGCGCCTGGCGGCAAAACCATGCAGCTAGCGGCTAGCGGTGCAAATGTAACCGCTATTGATATATCTGAAAAACGCTTGGAGCTTTTAAAGCAAAACTTAGAACGCACGGGACTAAACGCAAAAACAATTGCAGGCGATATTTTAGATTTAGAAATCGAAAATACATATGATGCAATTTTGCTAGACGCGCCTTGTTCTGCCACAGGCACGGGTCGTCGTCACCCAGATGTGCTTTGGAACAAAACACCGCAAAGCATAGAGCAACTAGTTTCTTTACAGAGAAAGCTCATCGAAAAAGCAGCATCAATGCTAAAAGAAAATGGCGTTTTAATTTATGCAAATTGCTCATTGCTAAAAGATGAAGGTGAAAACCTAATTGCAAAATTAGCCATCGAAAACTTATCACTCGATCCAATACAAAAAACTGAACTTAGCGGCATAGAAGAATGCGTTAACGGGCAAGGCGTTGTAAGAACTCTACCTCATTTCTTATCTATCGAGACAAACCCACTGCACAGCGGAATGGATGGATTTTTCATTGCGCGGTTTAAAAAATGCACAAAACCAGAATAAACAAGCATTTAACATTTGCGATACTTTCATTTTCATCGTTAGATAATCAAACAAAACAATAAATTGCGTGCAAGGCCACATGTCCATTAGTAAAAATATCAAAATTGCTTTGCTCTATACCACTGCGAAACTAGCAAATGGCTCGCGTTTTATTCGCAAGATCTCTTCGCCGCTATGGCTTGCCCCTACCCCAACACCTGAAAGATTGATTGTTGCGCCTTATAATTTAAACACCCCTGTATCTATAACGGCGGATGATATTGTTAAGGGGCGTTATTATTTTGCTGGGCAAATGGTTGAATTAGAAAACCAAACCCCATTCAAATATCAAGGCGCCAGCGATGCTTGGAAAGCTAAACTAAATGGCTTTGAGTGGTTAAGGCACCTAACTGCCAGCAAAGAGCCACAAACCCTGCAACATGCAAATACACTCATTAAGCAATGGATATCTGCACACGCTAAACCCAGCAATACGATTGCTTGGGACCTAGACATAACATCACATCGCTTAATCGCTTGGTTGTTTTCATCTGTTCAAATTGTCGAGCAGTCTGACAGCAATTCTTATAAAGCATGGATGAAAACCATTGGTACGCATATAAAATTCATAAGGCACTCTTGCAGCCACACGCCAATAAGCATCGCACGCTTAAATGCCAGAATAGCGCTCGCTTATGCTTCTATTTGTGTGTCCGATCAAGAATCCTATCTTAGAAACGCAGCTAAATTATTAGATGACGAACTGAACGCTCAAATACTAAGCGATGGCGGGCAC
>JBGCEA010000189.1:0-35294 GCA_045105915.1 Nitratireductor sp. | reverse complement strand
GCGCTGTCATGGTTATTGATAATGGCATTGGATAGAAGATCAATAAATTCCATTCTTGCTGCTATTATCGCTGTGCCAAGCTCTGCCATTTGGGCTTCTAATGCGTCCATCCATTGCGAATCTGGCGCGTCTTCGCTCAGCAACTTATTTCTGCCGCGCATCGATTTTTCAAAATCTGCCACACGTCGCCCATGCATCGGATCAATTGCCAAAACCATGCGGTCTAAAAATTTGCGGCGCTCAGCGGCCCCGCCCGTAAACAGGCCATCCATAGAAGGGGTGAGCCAAACAATACGAGAATGCTCTAGCAATTCATCAGCAGCTTTTGCAGGGGCGCTATTAATTCTAACGCGCCTTATGCTTTCAACACCCATGGCAGTCTCATATAGGCCAGTGCCAATAGAGACAGGCCCTTGCGCGCCTTCAAGCTCACAAAAAACGCTCCACGCACCAGACGATAAAGACCTACCTACTTTGTCATATTTAGCGCGTCTTAAGCCGCGCCCCGGCGATAAAAAGGAGATGGCTTCCATAAGGTTGGTTTTGCCTGCGCCATTGTCTCCAGTTAGCACAACATGACGTTCATCCATCTCTAATTTGAGCGATGTATAATTTCTAAAATTTGTTAGTTTTAATTCTCTTACAAATACAGGTGCCAAAGTTGCAGGCAAATCTTTAGCTCCCTTTAAGGCGCTGGCTTATGCCAGCATTAAACCCTCATTGGCATCAAAACAAATAATGCGCCGCTGCCAGATGAATCTCTGATGAGAGTTGGAGAGCCTGAATCAGACAACATGAAGATTGCTTCTTCGCCTGTTAACTGGCTTGAGATATCGAGCAAGTATTTAGAATTGAAACCAATTTCCATGGCTTCAGATTCATAGCTTACTGCAACTTCTTCAGTAGCCGTTCCAGATTCTGGATTGTTAACCGACAAGATAATTTGTCCATCGCTTAGCGCAAGTTTAACAGCGCGCCCACGATCAGAAGAAACCGTTGATACACGATCAACCGCATGCGCAAATGCAGCGCGATCCATTTTTAGTTCTTTGTCGTTACCCTCAGGAATAACACGTGTGTAATCTGGGAATGTGCCATCAATTAGTTTTGACGTTAAAACAACTTGGCCAACTGTTAGTCTAATTTTTGTTTCAGACACTTCAATGCTGACAGTAGCATCTGGATCTTCTACTAATTTTTGAATTTCGCCAACTGCCTTTTTAGGAATAATAATTCCTGGCATACCATCTGAGCCATCTGGCGCTTCGCATTGCGCGCGCGCAAGGCGGTGTCCATCTGTTGCTACTGCACGCAGCACCGTCATGCCATCGTCTTCTACAGTGTGCAGATAAATACCATTCAAATAATAACGCGTTTCTTCTGTAGAAATTGCAAATTGCGTGTGGTCAATTAGCTCTTTTAAGGCGCTGGCTGGCAATCTAAATGTATGCGTAAAGTCACCAGCAGTAATATCAGGAAAATCTGTGTCTGGTAGCATTTGCAATGTAAAGCGCGAGCGACCCGCAGCGACTTTTATTGAGCTGCCATCTTCATCGCTTGCAAGCAAAACTTCAGAACCATCTTGTAGTTTGCGAACAATGTCATGCAGCATATGTGCTGGCACAGTAGTAGCGCCCGCTTGTTCAATCATCGCTGGTACTCTTTCAAATATTTCTAAATCAAGGTCGGTCGCCTTTAGGTGCAACTCATTGCCTTCTGCACGTAATAAAACATTAGACAGAATAGGAATCGTATTCCTTCTCTCAACAACACGGTGCACGTGTCCTAATGATTTAAGTAGATTTGATCGTTCAATCGTTACGCGCATTTTACCCATCCTTCAAGGAAGCATACTTTGTCTTGTGATGCAGGAAATATAATATCAGCGAAGCGTCTCTTCAAGCTAACTATGTATCTGCTCATTATAAATTGCGAAAAATTCGCTAAATTTGCAAGCGTTTGCCAAGCCTAAAGCGATTGAACATGTGCATAAGCTATGCATTTTAGCCAAATTGCAAAAAGGAGAGTAAAAAGCCAAGGCTTTTCAACTCTCCCATAGTCTTTAGGCTCGTTTAAGGCATTTTGCCTAGTCTAAAATCAAACGCTTTAGCAATTCAATTTCGTGAGCCATTTTTTGATCAGCCGCTAGCATGCCTTCAATCTTGCGCACTGCGTGCAATACTGTTGTGTGGTCTCTGCCGCCAAAACGTCTGCCAATTTCTGGTAGAGAGCGCGGTGTCATAACCTTAGACAAATACATAGCAATCTGACGAGGACGAACAATAACACGCGTACGTCTGTTTGAAAGTAAATCGTTACGAGCAACATTAAATTGACGAGAAACAATTTTTTGAATGTCCTCAATTCTAACACGCTTATGATCGTTTGAACGAATAAGATGGCGTAGCATTTTATCTAATTCTTCAAAGCCTTCTGGGCCATCTGAATATTTATGCTGAAGCAATAGTTGGTTAAATGCACCATCAATATCGCGACCAGATGTATTTACCTGGCGTGCCACATAGTGACGAATATCTTCTGGAATATCTAAGCTTGGTTGATCGCGTTTAGCTTCTTCGTAGCGAAGGTTCAAAATGCCTTTTCTAAGGTCATAGTCAGGCGCATCAATCTCTAGCGCTACGCCGCCTTTAAGACGTGAGCGAACGCGCTCATTCAAGCTTTCAAGTTCTGTTGGTGGGCGGTCTGCCGCTACCACTACTTGCTTTGCACTATCAATAAGATCGTTCAGCAAGTGACAAAATTCTGCTTGAATGGCTTTACCCTGCAAGAACTGCATATCATCAATGATCAGAAGATCGATATCACGCAGCGACTCTTTAAACGATAAGGCTGTTTGATCTCGAAGGGCAGTTGCAAAACGCCACATAAAATAATCAGCGGTTAAGTAATGCACTTTTTTGCGAGGATCTCTTTCACGTACTTCCCATGCAATAGCTTGTAATAAATGTGTTTTACCAAGGCCAACATTTGCATGAATGAATAGTGGGTTAAATCTTACAGCCGATCCATCATCTTCAGCAACAGAGCGCGCGGCTGCATAAGCCATGCGGTTTGATTTGCTTTCAATGAAAGAAGAGAACTTGTATTTTTTATCAAGAGGCGAACCTGAAAAGCCTGAGCTTTGCTCTGGACCACCAATAGTGGCGCTTCTTGTCATTGTTTGTGGTGTTAAAAATGCTCTGCTTGGCTGCTCGTGAAAACCTTGCTTCTTTTCTGCGTTTTCAACTGGCGGTTTTACGGTTACAGCCGAGCGTCTAATTGCGCTTCTAACTGCAATGTCTGCACGCAAAATTTTCTTATCTTCTTTTTGCCATAGCTCGCAAAGTAAATCTCTATAGTGAGACGTGATCCAAGATTTTAGAAAGGTAGTAGGCACAGAGTGCACCGCTACACCGCCTGATATGTTTTCTACTTTTAGGCGGCCAAACCAGCTATTAAAAACTTCAGTACCAAGTTTTGATTGTAATTGGCTTTTCACGCGCAACCACTTTGCATCCATTTCAATTTTGTCTTTATCGCTGGCATTTGTTTGATTGTTTGGTGTAGCAGCAGTGTTCATTTTTTTGCCTCGTTTTTTATTTTTATTGTTCCCCCATTGCTAGGGCTCTGCACGTTTTAGTTAAAGCTTAGCTTCACTCGTGCTGCTGCTTGTTTGATGCATATTCGGCTATAGGCAGTTTGTCGAAAACCCAACCGCTTATTTTTTGTCTGTCGCCATTGCTATCTGGGTTGCCCTCATAGCCATCTAAAATATTGAAAGTCTTATTATAGCCAAAGCCTGACATGGCCGCGGCTGCACTCATGCTGCGAACGCCAGAACGGCAAAGAAAGTAGATTGAATCATTCATGCCAATGCCAAGATCGCTAAGTTGTGCGTGCACCTCTTTTACAAACATTGGATTGATCATCATTGTTGGCGATTTTTGCCATTCAACAAAAATAGGCGCAATCGCATTTTCAGGCAGTGCAGGAACACCAATGGCTTCCCACTCACCCATTGTGCGAACATCTATTAAGACTGCTTTAGTCGCATTTGAATCTGAGCCATCATTGGTCAATGCTTCAAATGTTTCCAAACATGTTTTGTCGCCACTATATTCCACTTTTTCATTCCGCCTTTACTTATAAATTTCAATATTCAATTCGTCACTCAAAGTTTGGCTGTAATTTCACGTCTATTTCAAAAACCGCTCAACGAGCGGCAAACGCAATAAAACATGCCAAACAAAACACCTTTAAAAAGGCAAACCAATAGCGTTAGCGAAAATGCATAATTTTGCATTCAGCCGCTTTAGGCATTATATAAATTTAAAAGTCCCCCGATGCTAACAGCCGGTAAACAATACAAAAACCAAGAGTAAAAAACTCTAGCCGTTAGCGGCGCCCCATTAACCGCCTTTTAGAAATAGGTGATTGCCAAAACTAAGCGCTCACAAATTTAGGCACGCTTCTACGATAAGCAACTATAATATAGTTGATTTCAACGTGCATAAATTGTCATATTTCACCCCAAAGGTGGCTGTCTGTAACTGAGTGAGTAAGTTATTTTGTCCTCATCAATCTCGACAAGATCAATCTACACAGACCTGAATTTTCATTCAACAGTGATTCGTAAATTTTTAGTAAACGCCATTTTTTCAAAAAAAATTCTCATCACAAAAAAGCGCTTAACTCTCAAAAATACGTTGTGAATCAAGTGTTTTTTAGGATTTTCAACGAATTGACCTGCTGTAATAAAAATGAAATAAATTTTTTTTGATTCGCACTATTGACTCAAAAAAGCCTCATTGAATCAAGGCATAGAATATATTCCTAAAGAACCTTATCGTAAACTATTGAAATATATAGTAATTTATTTTTAGGTTATTTTTCCTAGCCCTGCGATAATTCATCTACCAAATTCATAATTAGCTACTATTAATTTTTACGCTTGCGTAAAAAGTATCATTTTTTGACTCAAATTTAGTAGTCGCGTTTTGACACTTTTTTGAGATTTTCTTTAAATGCATAATGCAGACACAAAAAAACCCGCCTTAAAAAGACGGGTTCAAAATTTGCTCACTAAAAGTGAAGTATTAAGCAGAAACTGCCTTAACACGCGCAGCAAGTCTTGAAACTTTGCGCGATGCTGTATTCTTTTTAAGAATGCCGCCAGTTACGGCTTTCATAATTACTGGCTGAGCCGCTTTGAAAGCTTCTGCAGCAACTTTTTGATCGCCTGAAGCAATTGCTTCTTCAGTTGCGCGAATGAATGTACGCATACGAGTACGCTTTGCTTTATTGACCGCTGTTTTGCGTTCAATTTTGCGGACAGCTTTTTTTGCTGAGGCTGTGTTTGCCATGTCCTAAAATTCCATTTCTTATTTCGAATTTGGTGAAGCAGAATAAGTTAAATTAAATTACCTGCTTAACAAAACAAGCGGCTCACCTACAAATATAGAGGAACCGCCAATAATTTGTGTGGCTTATAACGTTAGATCGCTCAAAAAGTCAATGGAGAAAGACTCATACTAGCAAAATGAATCGATTCTGCCCTCTCACCCTATTTCTGGCATTTAGGGCAATAAAAGGTAGATCTACCAGATTGAGTAATTCTAGCAATAACACCACTGCATTTGTCTGTTACGCATTTTTCGCCTTCTTGGTCATAAACTCTAAAATTATGCTGAAAATAGCCCAATTGCCCATCTGCCTGCCTATGATCGCGCAAAGAAGATCCGCCAGCCTCGATTGCCGCCATTATTACTTTACGAATTTCGCTTGCTAGCGGCTCGCAGTGTTTTAAGGGCTTGCCGTTTTTACCAACTATCGAGCCAGCAGGGCGTGTTGGCAAGAGGCCTGCCCCATGCAAAGCCTCACATGCATATATATTGCCAAGGCCAGCAATTAAGCGCTGATCTAGAAGCGCAGCCTTTAAAGGCGCTTTTTTATTATAAAACAATTCAGCAATAACATTGCCATTTAAAGAATTGCCTATGGGCTCTATGCCCATTTTAGAAAAATACTTATGTTCGCTCACATTGTTTTGTTCAATAAGCTCCATAAAACCAAAGCGTCTTGGGTCATTATATATAATGCGTGCTTTGCCTTTTGGCCCATTTACATGAAAAACAACATGATCGTGCTTTGTGTTCTTACTTTTATCTAAGTGAAACGCCTCATCAAAGTTTTGCTCATTTTCATCCATCTCAATTCTAAAAGAGCCAGACATGCCCAAATGCATGACTAAAACCTCATTAGAAGAAAGGGTTGCAATGAGAAATTTTGCGCGCCTACTCAAGGAGGTTAGCGTTTGGCCTTCAACGCGCTTAGAAAAGTTTTCAGGAAAGGCAAAACGCAAATTAGGCCTATTAACATCTAGTTGCTCAATCACAGCGCCTTCCATAAAGGGCGCAAGGCCACGTTTTACGGTTTCCACTTCAGGAAGTTCAGGCATATTTTGTCCCTTTAGGCTGTTAACCATAATTACAGCTGCGCGGTGCTGCCACATATTTATAATGATCAATTTAGTTCAAAGTAAAAACCAACGCACTACTCAAAGCTATAAAGATGTTTTGTTATGTCCTATATAGTCACTATATTGTCAGTGCAAATGAACAGAAGCAGCTTATTTAGATGGTAGACCAATGGTAGATTCAGCGCCAAACAGCACCAACAGAACCACAAAGCCAGAAGAGATGGCCGCGTCATATGGTTTTAAGAAGGTTGGTATTGGAGAAAAGCAGCCCCTCGTAAATGACGTTTTTCACAAAGTAGCTGAACGCTATGATGTAATGAATGATTTTATGTCGGCTGGCATGCACCGCGTTTGGAAAGATGCTATGGTTGCAAAGCTAAACCCACCAAAAAACCCAAATGCAAATTGGCGTTCATTAGATATGGCAGGTGGCACAGGCGATATTGCGTTTCGTATTATCAATGCGTCAAACAAAACAGCGCACACAACCGTGTCAGACATTAATGCCTCTATGCTGCAAGTGGGCGAAAAGCGCGCCAACGATAATGGCCTCATAGATAATACAAGTTTTGTTGAGGCCAATGCAGAAGAACTACCATTTGAAAGCAATAGCTTTGACGCATACACAATAGCTTTTGGCATTCGCAATGTGCCGCGTATGGACAAAGCATTGTCAGAAGCCCATCGGGTTTTAAAAAGAGGCGGCAGATTTTTGTGCTTAGAATTTTCTGAAGTCGAAATGCCAATGCTTGATAAATTCTACGATCAATGGTCGATGCACGCCATTCCACAAATTGGTAAAATGGTAACAGGCGAGGCAGAACCTTATCAGTATTTGGTAGAATCCATTCGCAAATTTCCAGACCAAATATCATTTGCAAACCTAATTACACAAGCTGGCTTTGCCCAAGTCTCTTACACAAATTACACTGGCGGCATTGCTGCATTGCATTCAGGCTGGAAATTATAACCTTTATGGGAACAATCAGCTCACTATATTCTTTGGCAAAAGCTGGCATGGTCTTGGCGCGTGAAGGCGTTATTTCGGCTATTCCAAGTGAACCACTTCCGCCTGCCGCGCGCATGGGGCAAAAAATTGCAGGCCTTATAGAAAGACGCCACGCCAAAAACAGAGCACAAAGCGAACGCTTATCTATAGCGCTCAACAAGCTTGGCCCAAGCTGGGTAAAAATTGGACAATTTTTAGCAACGCGTGCAGATGTTATTGGCGTTGAAATGGCGCGCGATCTTGAGCTGCTCCAAGATAGAATGGAAATGTTTCCAACCAAGCAAGCGAAGACACAAGTAGAAGAATCGCTTGGTAGAAAAATTGAAGATATGTTTTCAGATTTTTCAGAGCCAATTGCAGCCGCTTCAATTGCGCAGGTGCATAAGGGCGTTAGAAAATCTGACGGAAAAAGCGTTGCCGTAAAGGTTATTCGCCCAGGCGTTAGAAAGCGCTTTTTGCACGATCTAGAAACATTTTATACAGCCGCGCATTTGCAAGAAAAATACATTCCAGCTTCTCGCCGACTAAAGCCAGTTGCTGTGGCTGACATGCTTGCTCAATCTGCCAAAATAGAAATGGATCTGCGCTTAGAGGCAGCAGGCTTTTCTGAAATGGCAGAAAACACCAAAGATGATCCAAAGTTTAGAGTGCCAGAAATTGATTGGGAATTGTCTGGGCGCGACTGCGTAACCATGGAATGGATTGATGGCATTAAGCTTTCAAATATTGAGGCGATCGAAGCTGCAGGCCATGACAGAAAAGAATTAGCCGCTAATTTAATACAATCATTTTTGCGCCATGCTCTTCGAGATGGTTTCTTCCATGCAGACATGCACCCCGGTAATTTGTTTGTCGATGCTAGGGGCGACATCGTAGCGGTTGATCTTGGTATTGCTGGGCGCTTAAAGAAAAAAGAACGCCGCGCATTAGCAGAAATTCTATATGGCTTTATTAAGCGCGATTACGTGCGCGTTGCAGAAGTGCATTTTGAAATTGGTTATGTGCCACGCACACAAGATGTAGCAAGTTTTGCCCAAGCCATTCGCGCTATTGGCGAGCCAATTCATGGGCAGTCTGCCGAAACAATATCTATGGCAAAGCTCCTTATGCTGTTGTTTGAGATTACCGATCTATTTGAAATGGAAGCGCGCCCAGAGCTGTTACTGCTACAAAAAACAATGGCGGTGGTTGAAGGCGTTGCGAGAACGCTCGATCCAAGTTTCAACATGTGGGCAGCAAGTGAGCCTGTTGTGAGCGACTGGATGAAACGCAACCTTGGCCCTGTTGGCATTGGTGAAGATATGCGCGAAGGCGCCAAAGCTGGCGTTGCACTTGCTCGCCAATTGCCAGAACTGGCAGAACGCGCTGAGAGGCTTTCTAAAGAAATGGAAGCAACATCTCAAAACGGCTTTCGGTTAGATGAAAAAACCATAGAAGAAATAGGCAAAGCAGAAGCCGCGCACTCACGCACTGGGCATATGGCTTTATGGGTCATTGCAGCGCTTGGCGCTTATGCATTATTCATTCACTAATGAGGCGGTTTAATTAAAGCCAAAACGATCAGGAAATTTAAATTCCTGTTCATGCAAGTTGCTGACCTCATGTTGCTTATGTTTTTCTACCGTATTGGCTGCCAAATCAAAGGTCGCTTTTCTTAAGCCTGCTATAAGTGCCTCTTTATTTTCATATGCGCTTAATTGTTTGCCATCAATCGGATCGCCAATCTCAACTTCAATACGCGAGCCCATATGTTTGTAAGTCTCACGAAAATATAAAGCCAATCGCATTGTGTAGCTTATGTGGCTTGAGATTTGAAAAAATCTAGAATTTTGACCCGTAAAATACATTGGCACTACACAAAGGTTAGAAGTGTCTGCCTTTAAAATGAGTTTTGCCAAAAAAGCATGCCACGCTAAATCAGCCGCCTTTTTGCTAAAGGGCTTTTGGGCAGCGCCCACGCCGCCAGCAGGAAATATGCCAACAGCGCCGCCGGTTTTAAGGTGCGATATAGCTTGTTTACGCGTTGCTATGTTGGTTTCAAGCGCGAGGCGCGTTTTAGAAAAATCAACAGGCAAAAGGTTTTGTTGCGCTTCTGGTGCTTGGCACAAAACATGGTTCGCCATTACCTTAACGTCTTTACGCACTTTTTTTGCGAGCCACGTAAATACAATGCCATCTAAAACACCATATGGGTGATTGGCGATAAAAATAACTGATTTGTTTTTTGGAATGGCGTTTAATTTATTTGCATCATAGCAAACGTCCAACTCTAACTTAGAGATCGCCTCATCAAAAAAGTCAGATTTTTCATTTTCATCTAAATTAGAAAAAGAGATGTAGTGCTTTTTAAGTGCACGCTGGCCGGTAAAAAATTCAACGCATCTAATAAAGCCACGTTGCACGGCATTGTCGCCTGAGCTGGCATAGCTAAAATCGATATCACTATTTGTTTTTGTATCAATTTGCGTGTGTGTCATCGCTTTACTCTAATATGATATCAATGCAATCATTTCTTGCAATCAATGATATCACTCATTATATATGAATCATGGCTAGCATTACTATACGAAATTTAGAAGCAAGCGCCAAGCAAGCATTGCGAGAACGCGCAGCAAAAAACGGACGCTCTATGGAAGAAGAGGCAAGATTATTGCTCTCTTCTCAACCAGTGTCAGCGTCTTTAAGTGCGGCTACAACTACTGGGCAGCAAGCGAATGTTGTGCAACCAGTTTTAGCCCAGCCAATTGCAACGCCAAAAATTGCAGAAGAATTTGAAGGCTTTCCGGCCTATGGCAAGCGCATTGTGCTTATTATTAGCGGTGGTATTGCCGCCTATAAATGCCTTGATTTAATTAGACGATTAAAAGAGAGGGGCGTTTTGGTGCGCCCAGTTCTAACCAAGGCCGCGCACGAATTTGTAACGCCTCTATCTGTTGGTGCCCTTGCTGCAGATAAAGTATTTACCGATTTGTTTGACCGAGAAGACGAACAAGATGTTGGCCATATTCGACTAGCACGTGAATGCGATGCAATTGTTGTAGCTCCAGCAACTGCAGATCTAATGGCAAAAATGGCAAATGGCCTCGCAAATGACTTAGCCTCAACGGTTCTACTTGCTAGCAATAGGCCTATTCTAATAGCGCCAGCCATGAACCCCGCTATGTGGGATAACAATGCAACACGCAGAAATGTTGAAACACTAAAGCAAGATGGGCATTTCTTTATTGGACCAAGATCGGGTGAAATGGCAGAAAGCGGAGAAGCTGGCACAGGCCGCATGGCCGAACCTATGGAAATTGTAGAGGCCATTGGTGAGTTGCTAGATACAAGACCAAAGCCATTGCTTGGCAAGCGCGCCATCGTAACCTCTGGCCCAACACATGAGCCAATAGACCCAGTGCGCTACATAGCCAACCGCTCTAGCGGCAAACAAGGTTTTGCCATTGCAAAATCATTGGCAGATTTAGGCGCAGAAGTAATTTTGGTGAGTGGGCCTGTAAACATAGACCCGCCAAAAAATGTGTCTGTTTTAAAGGTGCAAACCGCAAGAGAAATGCAAGAAGCAGTAGAAACAGCATTGCCAGCAGATATAGCGGTAATGGTGGCGGCAGTTGCAGATTGGCGCACAACAAAATCTGTTAAAAGCAAAATGAAAAAGAAAAACGGCAAAGGCCCCGAAGCTTTGGCCTTAACCGAAAATCCTGACATTTTAAAAGGTGTTGGACATCACAAAAAACGCCCTCAATTAGTGGTGGGCTTTGCGGCAGAAACAGACGACTTGATTAGCAATGCAAAGGCAAAACTAAAACGCAAAGGCGCTGACTGGATTGTTGCCAATGATGTGTCGCTTGGCGGTGATATAAAAGGCGGCGTAATGGGCGGCGATGAAAATCGCATTAAGCTTCTTATGCAAGCAGGCAAAAAAATAGAAATAGAAGACTGGCCAAAAATGAGCAAGAAATCAGTTTCAAATGCTTTGGCTGAAAAAATTGCAGAGTTTTTTGAAGACAAAAGCCTGCGCACATAATTGAATTTAGATAAGCAAATTTACGAGTAGAACATGAAGAGCAAACTACAAATTATAAGACTGCCCCATGGCGCAGATATTGAATTACCATCATACGAATCTGCAAGTGCAGCTGGCATGGATTTGCGTGCAGCCTGCGCACAAGATGAGCCAATAGAGCTAAAGTCGGGTGAGCGCTTGCTGGTGCCAACAGGCTTTATTTTTGAGATTGAACAAGGCTTTGAAGCCCAAATAAGACCCCGCTCAGGCCTTGCATACAAAAATGGCATTACATGCCTCAACACACCTGGCACAATTGATAGTGACTATCGAGGCGAGGTAATGGTTTTGCTCATAAATCATGGCTCAAAAAGCTTTATAATTGAGCGAGGCATGCGCATTGCACAAATGATTATAGCGCCAGTCATGCAGGTTGAGGTAGTAGAAAAAAGCCTTGCCAGCGAAACAGAACGCGGCACAGGTGGCTTTGGTTCAACGGGCGTTTAAACCCACAAAAACTCTAAACTTACTGGCTTAATTTTATTCACCGCAAAATTTGGTTTTTAGCCAAAAAAAGCCTATATTATTCACTTATTTAATGGCGATTCGAATTGCATAATTCAAACGCCTTTATGAAACAAATAAAGTGAAAAAATATGACCGATACTCCCGATTTAAATGCAGAAAATAATGCAGCAGAGCCAGCAGAATATGGCGCTGATAGTATTAAGGTTCTCAAGGGCTTAGACGCTGTTCGCAAGCGCCCCGGCATGTATATCGGTGACACAGATGACGGCTCTGGCCTACACCACATGGTGTATGAGGTAGTAGATAACGGCATCGATGAAGTATTGGCAGGCCACGCAGATAGAGTGACAGTAACTCTAAATGCAGATGGTTCGGTAACAGTGACCGATAATGGACGCGGAATTCCAACTGGCATTCATGGCGAAGAAGGCGTGTCAGCCGCAGAAGTAATTATGACCCAGCTACACGCTGGTGGTAAGTTTGACCAAAACTCATACAAAGTTTCTGGTGGTTTGCACGGTGTAGGTGTTTCTGTTGTGAACGCACTTTCAGTTTCGCTTAAGCTTAAAATTCATCAAAATGGCAAAACCCATGAAATGAGCTTTACGCATGGTGTGTCAGATGGCGCGTTGGCAGCAACGGGTGATTGTGGCGATCAAACAGGTACAGAAATTACCTTCTTGCCTAGCCAAGAAACCTTCACCATGGTGGACTTTGATTTTAAGACGCTTGAAAACAGATTGCGCGAATTGGCCTTCCTAAATTCTGGCACAAGAATTTTGCTTAAAGACGATAGAAGCGCAGAGAAAAAAGAAACTGAACTTTATTATGAAGGCGGCCTAGAAGAATTTGTGAAATATCTAGATCGCACAAAGTCATCTCTTATCGAGCGACCTATTTATCTAAACTCAGAAAAAGACGGCATTACTGTTGAGGTAGCGCTGTGGTGGAATGATTCTTACCACGAAAATGTTTTGTGTTTTACAAACAACATTCCTCAGCGCGATGGTGGTACGCACCTAGCTGGCTTTAGAGGCGCACTAACACGCCAAGTAAATGGTTACGCCGATAGTTCGGGCATTTCGAAAAAAGAAAAAGTAAGCCTAACAGGCGATGATTGCCGTGAGGGTTTAACCTGCGTCTTGTCTGTTAAAGTGCCAGACCCAAAATTCTCGTCTCAAACAAAAGACAAGCTTGTTTCTTCTGAAGTAAGACCAGCTGTTGAAGGCCTTGTGAATGAAACACTTTCGCAGTGGCTAGAAGAAAACCCAAGCGAAGCAAAAATTGTAGTTGGCAAGGTAGTAGAAGCTGCAGCCGCGCGCGAAGCTGCCAAACGTGCACGTGAACTAACGCGCCGCAAAGGCGCTTTGGATTTTTCTTCTCTTCCAGGCAAGCTTGCAGATTGCCAAGAACGTGACCCTGCAAAATCTGAAGTATTCTTAGTGGAGGGCGATTCTGCTGGTGGCTCTGCAAAGCAAGGCCGTGATCGTTCTAACCAAGCTGTATTGCCACTGCGTGGTAAAATCTTGAATGTAGAACGCGCACGTTTTGATAAAATGCTAGGCAGCCAAGAAATTGGCACGCTTATCACTGCGCTTGGCACTTCTATTGGTAAGGCCGAATTTAACATTGATAAATTGCGCTATCATAAAATCATCATCATGACAGATGCCGATGTAGATGGCGCTCACATTAGAACGCTATTACTCACATTCTTCTTCCGCCAAATGCCAGAGCTTATAGAGCGCGGCCATATTTTCATTGCTCAGCCACCGCTTTACAAGGTGACTAAAGGCAAGTCTTCTCAGTACTTAAAAGACGAACACGCGCGTGAAGAGTTTCTTATTGAAACAGGTCTTGAAGATACATCTATTGAGCTGTCCTCTGGCGAAGTACGCACTGGCGCAGATTTGCGCACCGTTATAGACACTGCGATTAAACTTAGAAGCCTAATCAACGGCATTCACACAAGATACAACAAGCAAGTTGTAGAGCAGGCCGCTATTGCTGGCGCTCTTAATGTAGAGCTGATGTCTGATTTAGAGCGCGCGAAAGAAGCGGGTGAATATGTTGCTAAACGCTTAGACGCGATTGCAGAAGAAACAGAGCGTGGCTGGCAAGCCATTGCAAAAGAAGATGGCGGTTTCATTTTCGAGCGCATGGTGCGCGGCGTTAAAGAATCTGCAGATATCGACATGGCGCTAATTGGCAGCGCAGATGCACGCAGAATGGATATGCTGGCGGCAGAACTACAAGACGTATATGCAAAACCTCCTGTGTTTACGCGTAAAGACACAAAAGAAACTATCTCTGGCCCATTGGCCTTGCTTAACTCTGTATTTACAGCAGGCCAAAAAGGCGTAACGCTTCAGCGTTATAAGGGACTTGGCGAAATGAACCCAGACCAACTTTGGGAAACAACGCTAGACCCTGATGTGCGCACATTACTGCAAGTTAAAGTAAATGATGCAGCAGAAGCTGATGATTTGTTCTCGCGCCTTATGGGCGATGAAGTAGAACCAAGACGTATCTTCATTCAAGATAATGCTCTTAATGTTGCAAATTTAGACACATAAACAGCCAAACATTTCTCATATCTGCCGTCTTATTTCGTTTTTTTGATTAAAAACTTAATAATTTAAGCTCTATTAACCTAGTTTTGCGCATAATGAGGTGATTAGCGCGTAAATGGAGGCGATATATGAGTATAGCCGGCTCGTCTAAAAAACATGAAGTAGCACATAATAGTGCAGTTTTTCTCAACGCTAGAGAGAAGAGAAAACATGTTAGACACAAAACATCTGATCTTAGTGAGATACTTTATGTAGGCAGCAAACAAGGTTTTGCTTGTCGCGTGGTAGATATTTCGCTAGGTGGCGCAAAATTAGAAGTCTCTCGTAGCGAAATTCCAAACAAGTTTACTTTGGTAAATCATGTGAAATTTACAAGAACACTTTGTAAAATGGTATGGCGCAAAGACAATATGGTTGGAGTTAAATTTATATCTAGCCCAAGGCCAATGCCAATTTATAATTCTTAATTCAAAATAACTGAACAAAATGTGATGTGCTCATAATTTTGTCTATCTTCTGTTTTAAACAAAACTAAATTCAAAACGACTTAAACAATGAATTGCAGGTAAAAATGAAAAAATCAGTATTATACGTAACCACAAGCGCACTTTTGCTTGCTTCATGCCAAACACCAACAGATCCACTAACGGGCCAAGCACAACGTAACAACACAGCTGGCGGCGCAGCTATTGGCGCGCTTATTGGTGCTGGTGCTGGCTTCTTGATTGCTAGAAACAAAAGTGGTGATGATAGACGTAAAGCAGCGCTTATTGGCGCCGGTATTGGCGGTCTTACGGGTGGCGGCATTGGCCTTTATATGGATCGTCAAGAACAAGAGCTTCGCCAGCAATTACAAAATTCTGGCGTGAGCGTTAGCCGTGTTGGCAACGACATTGTTCTAAACATGCCAAGCAACGTTACTTTTGCTTCAGATTCTTCAGAAGTGAATTCGAATTTTGCAAACGTTCTAAACTCAGTTGCAATCATTCTAAACAAATATCCTCAAACCTTGCTAGACATCGATGGTCATACAGATTCATCAGGCGATGCAAATTACAATCAGCAATTGTCAGAGCGCCGCGCAGTTTCTGTTGGTCAGTACTTACAAGGTAAAGGCACAGATCCACGTAGACTATTGGTTGTCGGCTTTGGTGAAACACGCCCAATTGCTTCAAATGATACAGAGCAAGGCAAATCGCAAAACCGCCGTGTAGAAGTTAGAATTGCACCACTACAAAGCTAAAACTAATTTTACTTAGTCAAATAAAATGGCGCGTGATGAATATCTGTTTCATTTCGCGCCATAATTTTTTCTGGAAAAGCTTTGCCAATTAGAGAGTAAGCTTAGGTGCTCTGTTTACGTCTTTATAGAGTAAATACCTAAATGGCTCTGGCCCAGCCGCATAGCAAGCTTGGGGACAAAAAGCGCGAAGCCACATAAAATCACCCGCTTCAACTTCAACCCAATCGTTGTTGAGTTTATAAACTGCTTTGCCCTGCAGTACATACAAACCATGTTCCATTACGTGCGTCTCTTCAAAAGGAATAACGCCGCCTGGCTGAAAAGTAACAATGTTCACATGCATGTCATGGCGCATATCTGTTGGCTTAACAAAGCGAGTGGTTGCCCATGCACCGCCTGTGTCTGGCATTGCAATTGGCTTTACATCGTTTTCGTTGGTCACAAATGCTTTTGGGTGTTTAATGCCTTCCACCGCTTCATAAGCTTTTCTCACCCAATGAAATCTACAAGCCTTTTTGCCTTTATTAATAACGCTCCATGTAGCGCCGCAAGGAATGTAAGCATAACCACCTTGGTTTAAAATGTGTTGTTCGCCATCTATGGTCAGATGCATTTTACCTTCAACCACAAACAATACTGATTGTGCGGTTTCGTCTAGTTCAGGTTTTTGGCTGCCGCCACCTGCTTCAATCTCGCCAATATATTGCGAAAAGGTTTCTGCAAAACCAGAAAGAGGGCGCGCTAAAATCCAAAATCTTGCTTTATCCCAGTGTGGCAAAAAGCTAGTTACAATATCGGCCATCACACCTTTTGGTATAAAGGCATATGCATCTGTAAAAATGGCTCTGCCTGTCATCAACTCTTGCTGCGAGGGCAAGCCGCCTTTTGGTGCGTAATAGTTATTATTCTTCATGTATCAAATCCTAAATTATGCACGCGCAATAAGGCGATGTATCCTTACAAATTATCATTCATTGGGGCTGATTAAAAGGCTTGTCTTTGGGCAAGTCGCTATTTGGTAAATATCAGAGTAATCTAGCGTTTTAGCGTGTTTTCATGGTAAACGATTTACTAACTTAGTTCATGTTAAAAAATGAAGAGACTGGCACCAGTGCCAAAACCAAATTTGGAGCAACAATTGACTATACGTTTTCACAAAGGCGATTTGCCAAACCTAGACAAATATACAGGCGATGTGGCCATTGATAGCGAGACCTTGGGTCTAAACCCTTTAAGAGACCGCTTATGCGTGGTGCAGCTCTCACCAGGTGATGGCAGTGCAGATGTTGTGCAAATTGAAAAAGGCCAACGCAAAGCGCCAAATATTCAAAAGTTGCTAAAAGACAAAAGCAAACAAAAAATCTTTCACTTTGCTAGGTTCGATGTTGCTGTTTTGCTGCACAGCTTTGGTGTTGAAACCAATTCAGTATTTTGTACAAAAATAGCTTCTAAGCTAACGCGCACTTATACAGATCGTCATGGTTTGAAGCATTTGTGTAACGAACTTATAAATGTAGATATCTCAAAGCAGCAGCAAAGCTCTGACTGGGCGGCAGAAACACTAACAGAAGCACAAATTGCATACGCGGCAAGTGATGTTTTATATTTGCATAAATTACGCGATATCATGGTTGAGCGTTTAGCGCGCGAAGAGCGCACTAAAATGGCAAATGAATGCTTTAAGTTTTTACCAACTCGCGCCAGACTAGATTTAGCAGGTTGGGACGAGCAAGACATATTTGCGCATAGTTAATAATAGTTGCAGATATTGAGAAGATGGCGCGCTTATAGCTGTGCCGCATTCCAGCCCCAGTTTTGTGCATATATCTATTTTGTATTTAACTTTTGAGTATTTATCTAAGGTCAAAAGAAGAGTTTAGAAATTTGAACAACTATCAACCAAAACCATTTACCCCTTCGCCCACAATGGCAGGTGTTCAAAATGGACATACAAACCAGCACCAAGGCACACCCGCGCCAGCAGTGCAGGCGATGTATGATCAAGGTCGTTCAAATGAAATTCACCATGGCGCTCAGCAAGCACAAGCAAACATACAAAGGCCAACGCCACAGCGCACTTCAGGCGGTGTGGATTTTCTTACTGGTCAACGCGATAAAAAAGCATTCAAAAAAGCAGACAACCACACAAGCACAGTTCGTGTTTTGCGCTGGTTATTTCCTATTGTTGGCTTTCTTATTGTCTTGAGTGTTTCACTTACATATTTTTGGCATCAGGCTGGTTCGCCAACGTTGCAAGTTGAATCAAAAAGCTTTGATAGCGGTAATATGATTATGCAAAACCCAGTTCTTAGAGGCTTAGACAAAGAGTCTCGCCCATATGAGCTAACCGCAAAGCAAGCCATACAAGATGCAAGTAATCTAAACCAAATTGAACTGAGCGAAATAAAAGCCAGCGTACCAATGGATGAAAACACCAATGTAGATATAAGAGCAGGCAATGGCTTTTATGATGCAGAGGCGAAAAAGCTAAACCTTGGTGGCAATGTTGATTTAACAACACAAGACGGCATGAACATTCAATTGCAAGATGCCAAAATAGATATTGGCAAGGGTCATATTATTACCGAAAACTTTGTTCAAATGAACAGCGCTTCAGCAAAAATTAGTTCAAACGGCGTTGAGGTGAAGGGTAATGGCGAGCACATTATTTTTAAGAGCAATGTAAAAATGACCATTTATCCTCAAGCTTACAAAGACGCGCAAAACAGCGCAAAACAATAATTTATAGATTTAAAAAGATGATATCAAAATGAAAACATCACTTGAGAAAACTTCAAAATTCATTGGCGCTATATTAGTTTCAACATTTCTAATGTCAGTATCAGCAAATGCCCAAAGTTTCAGTGGTGCGTTTTCTGGCATGCAAGATTCAAATCAGCCAGTTCAAATTCAGGCAGACAGGCTTGAAGTAAAAGACGGACAAGGCCTTGCAAATTTTGCTGGCAATGTTGAGGTGGTTCAAGGTTCAACAGTGCTAAAGGCCTCTAAGCTTACGGTCTATTATTCAAAGGACCAAAGCAATAATGGGCCTGCAGGCAATGTTCGCAGAATTATAGCATCTGGCAAAGTAGCCGTGCGCTCTGGCGCAGAGCAAGCAACAGCAGATAAAGCAGACGTTGACATGCGAAAACAAGTTGCGCTTTTAACTGGCGGCGTAACGCTGACACAGGGCAATAACATTGTTCAAGGCTGCACTTTGAAAATCAACCTTGCAAATAATGATGCAACGCTCACGCCTTGTAAAAGCAAAACCAGTGGCAAAAAAGGCCGCGTGACAATTATGTTTGATACAAAGTCAGCTAAGCGTCCATAAACATTGCTTATGGCACTGGCATACGGCGCGCTAAATAAGCACTAAAATTTCCATTTCTTTGCAATAGAATCATTACACATGATCTGATACCTATTGTTTGCAATAATGGTTTAGATTCGTTTGGAGAATAGGTTGAATAAGTCTGGCTTGGGTGGGATTTTTAATAAAATAAAAAAAGTGGTTACCCGCCAAGCAGTTGATTCGGCTAATAGAGCGGCAGCTAAAAACATTCATTTTGCAGGTCAAAGAACCGCAAATACAGCGCCACCCATTGCACCAAATGTTGCCCCAAATATTTCTCAGCCCCCAAGCCAAAATGCCCAACCCTCAAGACAACCAAGATCGCGCGAAGGCGTTTTGTTGGTGTCGGGCATCAAAAAATCTTACAAAGGCCGCCAAGTCGTAAAAGGTGTTTCTATTGGTGTAAGGCGCGGCGAAGCAGTGGGCTTGCTAGGGCCAAATGGCGCTGGTAAAACAACCTGCTTTTATATGATTACAGGCCTAGTAGAAGCAGATGAAGGTGTCATTTTACTAGACGGCCACGACATAACGCAAACACCGATGTATCGTCGCTCGCGCCTTGGTATTGGCTATTTGCCACAAGAGGCATCAATCTTTAGAGGTCTATCAGTAGAAGACAACATTAGAGCAGTGCTAGAAGTTGTTGAGCCAAATAAGAAAGAGCGCGAAAGACAATTAGACGCTCTGCTTGAAGAGTTTTCAATTTCGCATTTAAGAAAATCGCCATCTATTGCGCTATCTGGTGGTGAGCGTAGACGTTGCGAAATAGCACGCGCTCTCGCCAGCCGGCCTTCATTTATGCTGTTAGATGAACCATTCGCTGGTATCGATCCTATCGCCGTTGGCGATATTCAAGATCTCGTTCGCCACTTAACGCAGCGCGGCATTGGCGTTCTCATCACAGACCACAACGTAAGAGAAACGCTAGGCCTAATCGATCGTGCTTACATTATTAGTTCAGGCACAGTGCTTACACATGGCACACCAACGGAGATCGTGAATAACCCAGAAGTGCGCAAAACCTATCTTGGTGAGCAATTTACACTTTAATAACTATAAGTCGCCATTTTTAGCATATTGTAAGTTATCAAAAGCCCATTTACTCTTTCCCCATGAACTAGTGTTACGCTGCGCGTAAAATAAACCAACTATATTTCTGGTTTATTTAAACTATACCTACGGAATGAAATGGCTCTAACACCCAAACTACAAGCTCGCCAGACGCAAAGTTTGGCCATGACACCGCAATTGGTGCAGTCAATAAAACTGCTTCAAATGAATTCGGTTGAGCTGTTAGAGCATGTGACAAAAGAGCTAGAAAACAATCCACTTCTAGAATTGGCAGATGGCACTGAAGGACAGAACCAACGTTCAGATACGCCAAATATTGAGCCAGAAAAAACACAAGATGTTGAGCCATTAGAGATAAGCACAAAGCTAGAAACTAGCAGCGCTGCCTTAGAAGAAAACTTAGGCACTTCTATAGAAAACGAATTTGATACCGATCGCTCTGGCGGTGAGGCTGGCAATAGTGACAGCCTTGGCCCGCTCTCTGGTGGTGCTTTACAGCAAGAAAATTCAAAAGCACAAAACTCACTTTCTTCATCTGCGCCAATAAGCGGCGGCGCCGTAAACTATGATAGTGACTATAACCTGGAAAATTTTGTTGCAGGTGAGCGAACCCTTAGAGACCATTTAGGCCAGCAACTTGCAATGATGCGTATGAGCCAATCAGAAAGATTAGTTTGCGCAGAGATAATTGATAGCCTCGATCCAGATGGTTATTTTAGAAAAGAGCTAACAGCCATTGCAACCGATCTTGGTGTGCTGGAAAGCGAAGCGCTAGATGCTCTAGAAATAGTGCAGAGCATGGAGCCAACTGGCATAGGCGCTCGCGATTTAAACGAAAATATTGCACTGCAGTTAAAAGAGAAAAACAGATTTGACCCTGCAATGGAGTTGCTGGTTCAAAACTTAGACATGCTGGCAAAAAAAGATTTTAATGGCCTCTCGAAACTGTGTAGCTTAAGCCTTTCAGACATAATGGATATGGTTGAGGAAATTAGAGTGCTAGACCCAAGGCCAGCACGCAAGTTTGATCAATCGCCTACACAAGAAATCATCATAGATGTTTTTGTCAATTCGCAGCCAGACGGTAGTTTTAAGATTGAACTCAACAATGAAGCTTTGCCAAAAGTTCTAATAAATGAAACGTATCAAGCCACTGTAAAAAAGGGCGTTAAAAACCGGCAAGACAAAGCCTATATTGATGAGTGTATTCAAAATGCCAATTGGCTAACAAAAAGCCTAGAGCAGCGCGCACAAACAATATTGAAGGTCACTGCTGAAATTGTAAAACAGCAAGACGAGTTCTTTGCCTATGGCATAAAACATCTAAAACCTATGAGCTTGAAAAAGGTGGCAGATGAAATTGAAATGCACGAATCGACTGTCTCACGCGTAACAAGCAATAAGTATTTAATATGCGAGCGTGGTACGTTTGAACTTAAATATTTCTTCACAGCTGCCATCTCTGCGATGGAAGGCGAAGAATCGCATTCGGCAAAATCGGTTCGCTTTGAAATTCAACAACTCATCGAAAATGAGACGCTCAAAAACATTTATTCTGATGATGCGATTGTTAAAATTTTGCAAGATAAAGGCATAGATATAGCCAGGCGCACAGTCGCAAAATATCGAGACGCCATGCACATACCTTCATCGGTACAAAGGCGCCGCTCGATGAAAGCAGCGAATCTTATCACCTAAACTTACGCAGTCAAATGCTGAATAAAAATATTTTTTTTAAGCTTCAAAAATCAATTCTCTTAGATAAGATTAAATAATCACGAATCTCAAATGGAGCGAAGCAGCACATTTTCGCAAATTAATCTAACGGTAAAGCTGGAGGAATAAATATGAGTCTTAGAATTTCTGGAAAACACATGAACATTGGCGATGTGCTAACAAACAGAATTCAAGACCGAATAGAGCAAACCGTCACCAAGTACTTTTCCGATGGATATTCCGGGCAAGTAACGATTGAAAAGTCTGCAAACCAATTTGAGTGCGATTGCCTTTTACACTTAGACAGTGGCGCAATGCTGCAAGCAAAAGCGACAACTGGCGATGCAACAAGCAGCTTTGAAGATGCTGCAGATAAAGTTGAAAAGCGACTAAGGCGCTATAAAAGACGCCTAAAAGACCATCATCATGGCAATACCAGCCACAAAACAGATCCTGCATTTTATAGTGTAGTAGAGCTGCCAACCCAAGAAGAAGTGCCTGAAGACTATAATCCTGTTATAATCGCAGAATCTACCACTGTTATGAACACACAAAGTGTGGCACAAGCTGTGGTTCAATTAGATTTAACGGACAACCCTGTTGTTGTGTTTAAAAATGCAGCCAGTGGCGAAACCAATGTTGTATATCGACGTGGTGATGGTAATATAGGTTGGATAGACCCTTCCAGAAGTAAGTAGGGCCAATTCAAGAAAGTAACTTAATGGAATTAACAGACCTTATTGGGCCTGAAGACATTGTCGTGAATTTACGCAGTAATTGTAAGAAAACGCTTCTAAGCGATCTTGCTGAAATTGCTGCTGAAAAAACCGGCATTGCATCGCGTAAAATCTTTGAAACGCTTTTAGAGCGTGAGCGCCTTGGCACAACTGGCATAGGTCGTGGTATTGCAATTCCTCATGGCAAGTTAGATGCACTTGATGGCATTACTGGCATATTGGCTGTTTTAGAAAAGCCCATCGATTTTGACTCCGTTGATATGGAGCCTGTCGATATTGTGTTTCTATTACTGGCTGATGACAAAGAGGGCGCTGAACATTTAAAAATGTTATCACGCATTGCCCGCACATTGCGCAATGAATCATTTGTCACTGAGATGCGTAGCGCCGGCAATAGCGACGCTTTATACGTTTTGCTTTCTAACCAAGAAGCGGCAAATGCCGCCTAAGCAAGAGCTAGCAATCTAGCTATCAAGCAACATTGGGTTCACTCAATTCTATTGCTAGTCTTTTGCAGTAATCTTAATGGTTCTATTGGCAATTTGTGGCTCGGGGCGTCTCAAATTTATTGAGAGTAGGCCGCTTTTTAACTCTGCCTCTTCTACCTTTATACCCTCTGCCAGCACGAAGTTTTTTTGAAACTGGCGCGCGGCAATTCCTCTATGCAAATAGTCTTTGCCATCATCTGCCTGTTGCTTGCCTCTAATCACCAATTGGTTGTTTTCAACTTCAACAAGCAATTCATCTTCTCTAAAGCCAGCAACAGCTAAAGTGATACGCAACGACACGTCATCTTGCGTGGTGATCTTTTCTATATTGTAGGGTGGGTATCCATCGCTGCCACTTTTTGAAATTTTTTCAATTAGGCGTTCCATTTCTTCAAAGCCTAAAAGCAACGGATTTGTAAGCGTCGTAATTCTCGTCATTCTTTTTCCCTTTTGGCCCTGAATATTCAATATTTGAATATTTTTCAGCAACCCTCCACTGACCCAAAGTATAACTGTTTAAACAGCAAACTTTCTTGGCATCAATAACTTTAAAATATATGGTGGCTTCTAAGTGCTTTTACAAGCACCTTGATTAATAGATATATTTAGTGGTAATAATTCTTTACCAATTTACTTTTCTGCAAAATATTCGCAGACGGGGCAATGCGTTAAATAAATAACTATAATGGCTGGAGCTTGAAAATATCATGAGCAAGAACAAAACAGAAAACCGCGTTAGCGCTGGTGGGTTACAAGTCGATAAGGCTCTTTATGATTTTGTCAACGAAAAGGCCATTCCAAATACAGGCGTTAGTAAGTCTAAATTTTGGAGCGGGTTTGGTAAAATTGTTTCAGACTTGGCTTCAGAAAATGCAGACCTACTTGCAACACGTGAGTCACTACAAAATAAAATTGATGATTGGTACGACAATAATCAACACAAGCTACACGACATGAAAGCCTATAAGGCATTCTTGAAAAAAATTGGTTACATAGTGCCAACTGGCAAAGCATTCAGCGTCAATACTTCTAAGGTAGATGCCGAAATGGCAACCATAGCTGGCCCGCAACTTGTGGTGCCGGTTATGAATGCGCGCTATGCGCTAAACGCGGCTAATGCAAGATGGGACTCTTTGTACGATGCGCTTTATGGCACAGATGTTATAGCCCAAACCAAAGACACAAAAATAACAAAAGAATACAACCCAGCACGAGGCAAAAAAGCTATTGCATGGGGTCGCAAATTCTTAGATCAATCAGCGCCTTTAAAAGACGAAAAGCACTCTAAAGTAACACGCTATTTTGTAAAAAAAGGTAAGCTCGTTGCACAAGTAAAGAGCGAAGAAACAAAGCTTCAAGATCCAAAACAATTTGTTGGTTATACGGGCAAAGCAGATGCACCAACCAGTATTTTCCTGGCTAAAAATGGCATGCACCTACAAATTATTATCAATGCAGACCACCCAATTGGTAGCACAGATAAAGCGCATGTTTCTGACATTATTTTAGAATCTGCACTGACCGTAATCATGGATTGCGAAGACAGTATTGCAGCGGTAGACGCGGCAGACAAAATTGAAGTCTACAGCAATTGGCTTGGCCTTATGGATGGCACACTAACTGAAACACTTGTTAAAAACGGCAAGAAAATCACACGCCGCTTGAACGAAGATAAAGTTTTCAAATCAAACACTGGCAAAGAAAAGTCTCTGTCTGGGCGCGCCGTTATGCTCATTCGCAATGTTGGGCACCTAATGACCAACCCTGCAATTTTGTACAAGGGCAACGATATACCTGAAGGTATAATGGATGCAGCCATTACGGGCCTTATCGCCCTGCATGACATTGGACCAAAAGGCGTGAACAAAAATTCTCGTAAAGGCTCTATGTATGTTGTGAAACCAAAAATGCATGGGCCAGAAGAAGTTGCATTTGCGGCAAAACTATTTGGCCGTGTTGAAAAATTGCTTGGTATGAAACCAAACACCATGAAGATGGGCATTATGGACGAAGAGCGCCGCACAACGGTGAACCTCAAAGAATGTATAAGAGCCGCTAAGTCTCGTGTTGTGTTTATTAATACTGGTTTCTTAGATCGCACAGGCGATGAGATGCATACATCAATGCGCGCAGGCCCAATGATAAGAAAAGCCGACATGAAAGCCTCAACTTGGATCAGCGCCTATGAAGACAACAATGTAGATGTTGGTCTAGCATGCGGTCTTTCTGGCAAAGCCCAAATAGGCAAGGGCATGTGGGCCATGCCAGATTTGATGGCTGAAATGATTAAACAAAAAATTGGACATCCAAAATCTGGTGCAAATACCGCTTGGGTGCCATCACCTACCGCCGCTACTTTGCATGCCACGCATTATCACCAAGTGAATGTGATGGATGTTCAAAAAACAATTAGCCGCCGCAAAAAAGCAAAAGTTGAAGACATTTTGTCTATCCCAATTGCACGCCGACCTAATTGGGCAAAGGCAGATATTAAAAATGAGTTAGACAATAACTCGCAAGGCATTTTGGGTTATGTGGTGCGCTGGGTAGACCAAGGTGTTGGTTGTTCAAAAGTGCCAGACATAAACAATGTTGGCTTAATGGAAGACCGTGCAACACTGCGCATTTCTTCTCAGCACATGGCAAACTGGCTATATCACAAGGTATGCACAAAAGCCGAAGCCATGGCGTCGCTAAAGCGTATGGCTAAAGTGGTTGATAAGCAAAACAAAGACGATCCGCTTTATCAGCCAATGGCAGCAGACTTTGAAAACTCAATCGCATTTCAAGCTGCATGCGAATTGGTGTTTGAAGGTACACAGCAACCCTCTGGCTACACAGAGCCTGTTTTGCACCGAAGAAGATTAGAGCTAAAAGCAGCAAAATAATTAAGCGCTTTGAGAGTTGCTAAAACAAAAAACCGTCAGTCATTTGGCGGTTTTTTATTTGAACGGTGCGAAGCTTATTGTTTTACAATAACTTTAGGGCGCCCCTTAACACGATCGTAAAGATCTATGATGTCTTGGTTGATAAGCCTAATGCAGCCAGAAGATGCCGCCTTACCAATTGAAGACCATTCAGGGGTTCCATGCAATCTGTATAGTGTGTCTTGGCCATCTTGAAAAATATACAATGCACGTGCACCAAGTGGGTTTTTCAAGCCCGGTTCCATGCCGCCATTTTCAGCGCTATATCTTTTTAAAGAAGGCTTGCGCTCAATCATTTCTTCAGGCGGTGTCCAAGTTGGCCAAGCACGTTTCCAACCAACATTAGCCTCGCCTTCCCAAGCAAAGCCAGCCTTGCCAACACTAACGCCATAGCGCAATGCTGTTCTGTCAGGCTCAACTAAATATAAAAAACGATTTTTAACATCGACAATTATAGTGCCAGGTCTTTCTCTGGTTGAATAAGCAACGCGCTGTCGCAAAAATTTGTCATCAATTTTTTTGACTGGAATTTTTGGAAGTTTAAAACCTTGGTCTTCTCGCTTGTTATAGTCTTTAACAAACTCATCTATGCCCTTAGTCTGAAAACGAATAGAATCTGGTTGCTCGCCTTCAAGCATGCTGGCAGAACAGCCAGAAATTAGTGCCAATGTGGCTGAGCCCATTAATAATAAACTTGTTCTGCGATTCATGTTTGTACCTAAGAGATGAAATCTAATTTGCTATTTAAATCTTCAATTCAGGTGGTACGCCTGCAATAATATTTTCGCAAGATATAAACTGAATTCTCACGGTGATTTGAAGACGTGTTGCAATATTGGCACATTTTTGACGTTAGGTAAGTAGCGCACACTCAATGTGTGGTCAATTATCTAGGTGCGCGTTTGGCCAATATGCGTTGCAAGGTTCTGCGGTGCATATTTAGGCGACGTGCCGTTTCAGAAACATTGCGATCACATAGCTCATAAACACGCAAAATATGTTCCCATCTAACACGATCAGCAGACATAGGGTTTTCTGGTGGTGGTGCTTTTTCATCATCTGCTCTGGTCAAAGCAGCAAACACATCGTCAGCATCAGCAGGCTTTGAAAGATAATCAATCGCACCCATTTTTACGGCAGTAACAGCAGTCGCAATATTGCCATAGCCAGTTAAAATTATGGCCTTACAATTTGGGTTCACGCTTTTTATAACCTGAATAACATCCAAACCATTGCCATCGCCAAGGCGCATATCAACAACTGCAAAATCTGGCGGTGTCGCCTTAGAAAAACGAATGCCCTCAGCAACAGATTCTGCAACCTCTACTTCAAATCCACGCGATTCCATTGCGCGGCCAAGCCTGTTCAAAAATGGACGATCATCGTCAACAATCAACAATCTTTTGTTTTGAAGTTCTGCAAGATTATCTTGATCAGTTGTCATATCTCTTACCTGTTGGTTTAGAGCATTATTGCTTTACTTAATTTAGCAGGAAAAAATAGTTTTTCCATTAGTCCATTCTGTCACACCATAAACTATGCGCCAATTGGCTCAAACTGCGCTCTTTGCCAAACAATGGTAACACGCGCACCATTATTTGCGCCTTTTTTCTTATTAGAAAAAACAATCTGTGCGCCATTACGCTCTAAGAGAGTTTTGGCAATGAACACACCTAAGCCAAGCCCGCCACCTGTTTCTCTATTTGCTGCGCTTCTTGTGGTAACAAACGGTTCGCCAATACGTGCAAGCAACTCAGGCGAAAATCCCTTTCCATCATCTTCTACAATAAAGGTAAGTTTTTCATCGTCCCATGTGGCAGAAAAATTCACCTCTGACTTTGCAAAATCTACGGCATTTTCTACAATATTGCCAAGGCCATATAAAATGGCTGAATTTCTTTTGAGCTTTGGTTGGGGCTTGGTGCCTTCGCTTTCAATATTAAGCGCTACTTCAAAATCTCTGTGCGGTGCGCATACTTCTTCAATCAATAGATCCACCGACATAAGAGACACCGTCTCATCTGCTTCAGAACTTAAAGAAGAAATTTTCTTCAAAATTTCTTTGCACCTTTCTGCTTGCGAGCGCAGTAAAGCGGCATCTTCATAAAGATCAGAATCCTTTGGAATTTCTCGCAGCATTTCTTTTGAAACAAGCGATATTGTTGCAAGGGGCGTGCCCAGCTCGTGCGCTGCCGCAGTAGAAAGTCCATCAAGATTAGAAACATCTTGCTCGTGCTGCAAAACCAATTCGGTAGCAGATAATGCATCAGCTAACTTTCGAGATTCATCCGCCACCCGAAAAGTATAAACAGAGGTGAAACCCATCATAGCGGCAAGCGCTGCCCATATGCCCACCTTCAACTGAATTGGGTGCACCAATGGCACGTCTTCAAACCAAGGTAGTGGCTCATGAAAATAAACAAGGGCGGTAGCAGCAGCCAATGCCCAACAAAACAAAGCTGTGGTGTTTTGGGCGCGCTGCGTAGCAGCAGAAATAACAACCGGCACAACCAAAAGTGCCGCAAATGGATTTTGAATGCCGCCTGTTAAATATAGTAACAAGGTGAGCTGCAAAATATCATAGCCAAGCAACAGTAAAACGGGCAGACCCTGCCAGCGCACATTTGCTGGAAATTTATAACGAAGAAAAATATTCAACACAGCTGACAAAGCAATAAATGCAAGGCACGGCAAAATTGCAAACTGAAATTCTAAAACAAAATAAACCAACAAGACTGCAATTGTTTGACCAATAACCGCAAGCCAACGAATGAACACCAAAGTTTCTAAGCGCAAAGATGCAAAACTGTGACTGTGAATAGATTGCTGTTTCAAGTGACTTCCAAACTTTGTTTATGTTTTACGCGCTTTTGCGCGCAATGTAGGTTTAGAATTTGCAGGGTCAGCAGGCCAAATGTGTTTTGGATAACGCCCCTTCATTTCCTTTTTTACATCATTCCAACTGCCTGCCCAAAACCCAACAAGGTCATTTGTTTTTTGTATTGGTCTTTGTGCTGGCGATAATAACTCAACTTGCAAATTATACTGACCATTTAAAATGGTTGGGTGGGTGTTTAGTCCAAACAGTTCTTGCACGCGCACACTAAGGGTTACATGCTCGCTGGCATAGTCTAGCGCAATATTGCTACCCATTTCAGATTTGTATATTTTTGGTGCTAGCTTTTCAACCTGCTGGGCAAGCTCATATCCTATTAGGTGTTGCAAACCATCTAATAGATTTTGAGGTTTAATCTGATCAAAGTTCTTTTGTGTGGTGATAAATGGCGCTAGCCAATCATCTAGTTTTTCAATCAAAATCTCATGGTTTATCATCGCAAATGTGCCTGGCATATGAGCGTGCAAAAATTGTAATCTTTTTAAATATGCACCTGCTTCAGCTTTATCAAAATTCAAAATTCCCAAGCCGTCTTTTTTGATTACATCAAGCATCGCGGCTGTAATGTTATCATCACTGAGCAATTTGCTAGGTTGCGAAGAAAGTTCAAGTGACTTGTAACAGAGGGTTTCTCGCGCCTTAAATTGTTTGCTTTGTTTATCAAACTCAATTTTTCGAGTCTTTAAAATGTCATCCTTATAAAGCGTGTCTATTTCTTCTCTCAAAATTTCACTCGCCGCAAAAACATGTGCAGAGGCCGCTTTGCCCTGCACTTCTGCAATGGTTATAAATTTTGAATTTGCAAAACTATCTTGTCCATCAAGTTTTGCACGCCTGCCATTTTCCATTCTAAATAAGCTTTGGCCATGTTCATCAGAGCCCATGTTTTTTGCAATTCTATCTGGGTATGCAAACGACAAAAGAGCACCGCAGCTTAGTGCGTTTGTTGGAGGCATGGGCTTAATAGATTTTGCCAAATTATGCGCAAGATCAATATGCTTTTTAGCGCGTGCACTTTTATCGCGCTTTAAATTATTGAGCCGCACATTCAAATCTTTTGACTGCCCACCAAGTCCACGCTCACTTAACAGCATGGCTAAAAGCGCGGCTTCTTTTGCTTGGTCAAATTTTTCGCCTGCATGCAAAACCATATTGGCTAAACGAGAGGGCAGCGCGATAGATCTTATTTTAGAGCCTTTTGGGGTAATTGCGCCGCTCTCATTTAATGCGCCTAATTGGTTCAACGTTTTTACGGCTTCATGCCATGCGGCTTTTGGTGGCTCATTAAGCCAGTTTAAAGTGCTAGGATCACTCACACCCCATTCGGCTAAATCAAGTACAAGAGAAGACAAATCTGCCGACAATATTTCTGGTTGCTCATAAGCTGGCAAAGCATTTGTTTGGCCTTCATGCCACAGCCTATATACAACACCTTCTTGGGTTCTGCCGGCGCGTCCTGCGCGCTGATCGATAGATGCCTTTGCCGCGCGGTGTGTTTCCAAGCGAGTAATGCCAATGTTTGGCTCATACACAGGCACACGCACCAAGCCACTATCAATTACAACACGCACATCTTCTATGGTTATAGAGGTTTGCGCGATAGTCGTTGCCAACACAACTTTTCGCTCTCCAGCATTTGCAGGCTGTATTGCTTTGTCTTGATCACGTGGGTTTAGCGAACCATGCAGTGGTACAATATGTGTGGTGGCAGGCAGCTTATTTTGCATTTTGTCATGTAGGCGTTTTATTTCGCCCATGCCGGGTAAAAAACACAAAATAGAGCCATGCTCGCTACTATGCGCTTTCACAATTGCACGCGCCATAGCATCTACCACATGTTCATCTGGCATTTTGTTCTCATGTTTTATGACGATGTCATAGGCGCGGCCTTCACTTTTAATCAGCTTTGCATCTTCAAATAAATCTGCAACCCTAGCGCCATCGAGCGTTGCAGACATGGGTAAAATTCGAAGATCTGGCCTTAGCGCGCTTTGAACATCTAGTGTTAATGCCAAACCCAAATCGGCCTCTAGGCTGCGTTCATGATATTCATCAAACAATACAGCGCCAATGTTTTTGAGCTCAGGATCATCTAAAACCATGCGCGTATAAACGCCCTCTGTCACCACTTCTATTTTTGTAGTGCTAGAGACTTTAGTGTCCATGCGAACACGATAGCCAATTGTTTGGCCAGCTTTTTCTCCAAGTAAAGATGCCATAAAATTGGCTGCAGAGCGCGCGGCAATTCTGCGTGGCTCAAGCATGATGATTTTTTTATTTTCTAACCATTTTTCATTTAGCAGTGCCAGCGGCACACGTGTTGTTTTACCAGCACCAGGAGGCGCAACTAAAATAGCCGAATTGCTTTCTTGCAAAGCGGCTTTCAGCTCTGCCAAGCATGCATCAATGGGTAGTGTAGAAAGGTTAGGTATGTTCAATATATCAAACCGTTGGCAATAAACTCAAAAATTGTTTTTGCCATGTATCGCTCTAGAGCACAATCACCTTGCCTTGCGCGGCTTTCGCGTCTTCTTCATCATGCGTCACCATTAAAATAGGCAGCTTACGAAGTTTAGCCTCGCTAAATACAAATTTACGAATTTGCGTGCGCAAACTTGCATCCAATTTAGAAAAAGGCTCGTCTAATAAAAGCGCATTAGGGTTGGATAAAAGCACACGCATAAGCGCCACGCGAGACTTTTGCCCGCCAGACAATGTAGCAGGATCGCGATCATAATAGTTTTCTAGCCCAGCAACATTGAGCGCTTCTTCCACGAGTGCTTTTCGCTCAAGCTTGGTTGCGCCAGCTTCTGGCTTAATAGCAAAGTTTAAATTTTGACCCACACTCATATGTGGAAACAACATAGGGTCTTGAAACAATAAGCCAATATTTCTGGTTTGAGGTTCTAGTTGCGTAATGATTTGGTCGTGCAGATGAACGCTACCTTCTACCTTAAAGATGGTGTCTAAAAACCCAGCAATAAAAGCCAACAAAGTAGATTTGCCAGAACCAGAAGGCCCCATAATAGTGAGCACTTCACCAGGGTTTATTTTTTCATTCACTTCCAAAAGTGTTTCACCATTTAGGCCAATACAGACATTGTTTAAATGCAGGCAAGCAGCGCTGTTTGATGTTTGTTTTTGTGTGCTCATGATGTTGCTCGCATATCACGTTTGTTCTTGAATAATGTAGCAGGAATTATAGCAGCCAACGCAAAGCCTAAAAATGGCAATAACATTTGTATAAATGCATATACGCCTATAACGCGTCTATCACCACCAGAGGCAAGTGCCACGGCTTCGGTTGTAATGGTGGGAATGCGCCCAGCGCCAATTAATAAAGTTGTTAAATATTGCCCAATAGAAACCGCAAAGCCAACAGCACAAGCCACGAAAATTGCGCGAAGCAACATAGGAAATCTAATCTTCCAAAATACAGCATTGGGCGATGCACCAAGGCTTAACCCAGCATATGAAAAACGCGTGTCCCATGCGCGCCATGGGTCTGATAGCGATAAGAAAACATAAGGCAGTACAAATATAAGATGCACAAAAATGAGTGAGGCAAACCGGCCATCTAAATCAAAATTTAAGAAGAAATTTTGAATCCCAAACACAAAGCCAACTTGTGGCACAATGAGCGGTAGATATAAAAACAACAATGCTCTAGAGCCACCCGTATTGCCAGTTCTTGCCTCTCGCTCTAGGCAAGCAAGTGTAATAATAATTGCCGCCAGCGTAGAAAACACACCAACACCAATTGTATATAAAAACGGCGTTTGTAGGCCAAACCAAGATTGGCGCCACGTGTCTAAGCTAAAGTCAGAAGGCAGGGCATTTGGAAAAGACCAAAAGCCAGCAATAGACCAAATGCCCAAAATGAACAAACCCATGAAGATGGCAATTGCTGCTGTAACAATGACACTCAAGCCAGTGACGCGTAAAATAATATCTTTTTGATATCGAGCACCATGCATTGCTAAGCGTCGCATAACTGCGCCGCTAAGTTTTTCTATAAGCCACCACATAAGCAGCGCTAAAATAGTAACGCCTAATTGCAAAAGCGCGCCAGCAGAAGCTTCAAACCGCACTAATAAATCTGGATCACTTATCCAGCTTACAATGCGCGGTGAAAGCGGCGCTGGATTTGTTGGGCCCAAAATAATGGCAACATCTACCACCGAAGACGCATAAGCAATAACAGCAAATACGGCCAATCGAATTTGCTTATAAATGCTTGGCCATACGGTGAATAAAAATCCAAATACACGCCCATAGCCAAGCGAAACTGCAACTTGCGAAACGCGCCTTGCATTGGTTTGTGGCAAAGCAGACAAAACAATAAGCAGCAAAAATGGAATTTCTTTTATTATCAAACCAGCCATCATAGAGAGCGCATAAGGATCGTTTAATATGAGCAGATTAGGTGGGCGAGTTATGCCGGTCAGTTCTGGCGAGACGAGACGAAAGAGCCAACCAGAGGGAGAAATAAGAAACGCAAGACCAAATGCCGCCGCCGCATGAGGCACAGATAAAAGCGGCGAAACAAGATGCTGAATGGTGGTGAACCATTTTGTATTAGACCAGCCAGCCACAAACAGGGCCACAACCGATAAAGCAATGAGCGTTGTGCCAACACCTGTCCAAAGACTTAAGAGAATAGAAGTGCCAAGCCCTGGTCTTTCAAAAAGTTTATGAAAAGGCTCTAGCGAGAAATCATTTGCACCAAGTGCAGGAAAATGCCCAAAGGCAGGCTCTATAGTTCCCCATAGACCAAACAAAATTGGCCCTACTAAAATAAAAAGGGCAAAAGTTGGCGCCATTCTTAGCAGCATACTTTTGCCCTTTCCAAAATTGTTTCTAGTCTAAACTAGTTAGCAACACCGTAGCGCTTTGCCCATAGTTTTTCTAGATTTGTCATCCAGCTTGCATGTGGCTCCGGCAGTTTAGGGCCAAGCTCACTTGGTTTAAGTGTAGCTTCACCAAGATCGATAGAAGCAAATGCCGCTTGATCTTCTGCAGACAATTTTGACATGTTCAACACAGTTGGATCACCCCAAAACTCAGGATTTTGTTTTGTAAGTTGCGCCTCTGGCGAGATCAAGAAATTCGCAAAAATCAACGCGCCAGCTTTAGCAGTTGAGTTGTAAGGAATTGCAACAAAGTGGGTGTTGCCCAATGTGCCTTTTGGAAACGTGAAAGAACGAATTGTGTTTGGCCATTCTTTCTTTTTAATGTTGGCACTGCCTGCACTTGGGTTAAAGGCAAAAGAAATATCAACCTCATTATCTGCCATAAGCTGGTTCATAGCTGGCAGGTTTTTAGGATAAGCACGACCATTGCGCCAAAGATTTGGGTGCATTTTGTCTAGCGCAGCAAATAGCGGCTCAACATTTTTTTCAAAATCGGCTTCTACAACAGGCTTTAGCAATATTGCAGGATCAACCACTGTTTCGCTCAAAGCTTGCTTTAAGAAAGAAGAACCAATGAAATCTGGTGGTGCAGGGTATGTAAATCTGCCAGGGTTTTTGACTGTCCACTCAACCAACTGAGAAAAAGAAAGCGGTAAGTCTGCTTTTTTAGTGTTTGCAGAATCGTGGAAGAACACCATTTTAGCGCCGCCCCAAGGGCTTTCTAAGCCATCCGTTGGCTCAGTAAAATCAACCGTAATCGTAGATTGGTTTTCATAATCTACAAATTTGTAATTTGGCAGCTTTGTTGTCCAGTCTGGCGCAAACAACAAATTTTGATTTTTCATAGAAACAAAGTTTTCACCATTGATCCAGATTAAATCAATTTTTCCGCTGTCATTTTTGCCAGCAGCTTTTTCGTTTACAACAGCGTTCACAGCATCTGCCGTATCTTTAAGCTTAACATGTTGAACAGTTACGCCATAGCGTTCCAAAACAATATCGCCAGCCCATGCAATATAAGCGTTAATGTTGCTTGAGCCGCCCCAAGCATTAAAAAATACAGTTTGCCCTTTTGCTTCTGCTTTAACTGAATCCCAATTAGAAGGATCAGCAGCTAAGCTGACATTTGTCATTAAAGGCAGGGTAGCTATTGCTGCCAATAGTTTTCTCGAAAACATTTATTTCCCTTTTCAAGCAATTATACAAATTGCTTTTTTATTGATAACGCTATCGCTATAGTTAGTTCGTTTTAATCATGCAAAACAAACAATTGTGATCGAAATTAAAGAGCCATATCAACAGCAATACGACCCTGAATTTTACCATCCATAAGATCGTTTGCAGTTTGGGGTAT
>JBGCEA010000188.1:0-5833 GCA_045105915.1 Nitratireductor sp. | reverse complement strand
GCCGCAACAATACCAAGAGCAGGAAGTCCATCAGACACCGCTTGCATTGAGTGGTATGGTTTTAACTTGTCATATTCAATGGTGTGCAGCTCTTCATCCATCAAACCTTCAATTTCATGTGGGCGCGCATTACCAATAATGATAAGGCGCACATAGTCGGCGATGAAATCGACCTTTTGCTTGTCTTTTAAAATATTTGGATATTGGCTAAAAATTGCAGATTCTTCAGGTGAATCGATGTGCTGCTCAACCTCAGCACGCGTCTTAGATTTTATCTCTTGCATGAGAGAAAAGAGCAAACCAAGCAAATCTAAATAGTCTTGGTCTTTTGGGGCTTTATTGGCAAACGCTTCGCCAAGCGCTTTGCCTGTATCTTTAATGACTGGCATTGGGTTGGCCACAATAAAGGTACCAAGCGCCATTCCGCCAATGATAACAAATTCCCAAGGTTGCATCAAAACGCTTAAGTAGCCACCCATGGCAACAAAACCGCCGAGCATAGCGAGCAAACTGATAAATAATCCAAGTGCAATAGTCACGTAAATTCCTCGCTGATTGAACCAATCTTCAGCAAATCCCAAATTATTTGAGATTCTTTTGATCAAACTACGAGCGCTAGCTTGCGTGAAGCTGGATGTGTAACCAGTTTCGCGCAAGAAAACGAAGTTAAGCTTTAAGTGTCGAACAACAATTGAATGAGACAAATACGATGGACGCAGTTCTAGCCTATAAACTTTTTGCTTCAGACACCACAACATCTCTGGAGCGCATAAAAGAAAAGCCATTAGTAGAGCGTAACGTTGAGTATTATAAAGAGAACATCACCAGCATTAAAACCGCAGATGACTTGATTGATAATAATCAAATTTTCGGTTTAATTACATCTGCTTACGGGATGGAAGACATGAGCTATGCCAAGGGTTTTTTCAAAAGGCTTCTAAAAGAAGGCACAGATGATCCAGGCTCTATGGCCAACACCTTATCTGATGCAAGATACTTAGAGTTCGCAGAAGATTTCAACTTTTTAAGAACAGGCGAAGCCACCACTGCCTTTGATAAGGTAACTGTTGGTGTAATTGATAAATATTACCAACAAAGCTTAGAAGTGGAAGCTGGCGAACAAAATGATGGCGTAAGGCTGGCAATGTATTTTGAAAGAAAAGCCGAAGAAATAACATCGGGCTATTCAATACTAGCCGATGCCGCTTTGCTGAAATTTGTTCAAACCACCTTCAATCTGCCATCACAAATGAGCTATCAAGACCTAGACACACAAGTAGAAATGATGGCTGAAAAATTTGATATAGCCGATCTTAGTGACCCCGATAAAGTTAAAGACTTAGTGGATCGATTTCTAGTAAATTGGGATTTTCAAAACCCAGATACAGTGGCCATATCGCCACTCATTTCACAGCCTTCTAGCTTAGTGAATTTCTCGGTCGATCTTTTATCTTCCATTCAAAACATTAGAAGTAAATAACAGGAGCCCGCAATGGAAGTCACACTAGCGGTAGCAACAGCAGCGCAGCGTAGTTTAAGCAAACAGTTAGAGACAGTTGCAAACAACATTGCAAATGCAAATACAGTTGGCTTTAGATCAGAAGCTGTAGACTTCAACACGCTTGTTTCAACGGCAGATAAAGTGCCAGTGCATTTTCCAAACATTACAGGCGTGCACGCTTCAAGCATGCAAGGCACCCATATCGAAACTGGCAATCCATACGATTTAGCAATTTCCGGCGATGGCTTTTTTGCAATTCAAACTCCAGCTGGCACTGCCTATACACGTGATGGCAGATTGCAAGTTACACCCTTTGGTGATTTGCAAACCATAGAGGGTTATCCAGTTTTAGATTCAGGTAATGCCCCTATTCAAATTACAGACACAAGCGTGAAGCCAACCATCTCACCTGATGGCCGTATTTTAACTGACGGTAATTTTGTGGGTGAAATTGGTGTTTACTCTGTGAACCAAGAAGACGTGGTTTCGCGTTATGGCAACTCTGCATTCTTCACCAAAACACCGGCAGAGCCAATTGCGCCTGGTTCTAGAACTACAATTACACAAGGTTCAGTTGAATCTTCGAACGTGAACGCAATGAAAGAACTTGCCAACATGATCACCATTCAACAACATTTTGAAGCCGCGAGCAGTATTATAGAAAAGGCAAATGAAACCATTAAAGGCGCTGTCACAGAGCTTTCTACGCGCAAAGGCTAAGTCTGCTTTAGCTTCATTGATAGCGCAAAGTACCGATTACAAAATATCGCACAATATTTACCAATATAATTAGCCATGAAATGCCTGTCTCAATTTGAGACAGTTTAAACGCATTTTATGGCACGCAGTTTGCATATCTCTTTGTAAATCAACAAAGAGTATCAAAATGATAAATTGGAAAAACAAACCTATTAATGAGTTGAGCAGAAACGAGCTCATTGATGCACTAACGCAGGCAATAAATTTGAATTTCACAAAACAAGGTTTTAGAGCCAGCAACAATGTGGGCTCAACCTTTGCACTAGGCTTTGGCTCTGGTGTTTTTATCGCAATTTCTGGCTTTTTAATTGGCACACTTATCTAAGGGCTAGTCTAAGCATAAATGCCAATGGTTAGATCAAGTCTAATTGAATAGCCAATGCAACAGCATGATTGCGGTTTGTAGCGCCAAGCTTGTTGATTAAATTTGCCATGTAATTGTTGATTGTATGCTCGCTTAATTCCAAAATCCCAGCAATCTCAAAACTGGTTTTACCTTGGCTGGTCCAAGCTAGAACTTCGCGCTCTCGTTTACTCAAAACCGCAATAGCATCAAATTCTTTCTTGCGAAATCTTACAAGCGCATTGAACATTTCTAGCGTCAGTAAATTGATTTTTCCCATTAGCTCATAGCTGTAATGCGAATTTTTCCCCCGCAAAACAATTACATAGTCAATGCACCAAATAGGCAGCAATGGCACGAGTAAGACATCAAATCTATTGGCAGAAAGTTCAGCGCCCAATCTAAAGTCTGCTTTTGATAAAGCGCCATTTTCAGCTTCATTTAGCAATAGAAAAGGCGATGTTTTCGCACTTCTATCTGCTAAATATTCTGAACATAAATCTAAATTAAAAGTAGCTTGCTCGTTTGACTCAGATTGAGCTTTTACTGGGAGAAATTTAGTTCCAAAAACTGTAGGCGCTTTTATCGGCAAAGTGCTCAAGCGATTACGCTCTAAAAGGCACCCTGTTTCAAGGCCAAGCTCTTGGCTTATTTCATCGAGTTGCCACTCGATCTCATTCAAGTCTGAAGCAATGCTCAACTTTGATAAGAGAACCTCAAAGGCACTACTGCCTGAACTATAGCCTTCTTGGCTAAGATTATCGCTATTACCCATACTGTTATCTACTTCTGATGTTACTTTAATCTAGAAGAAGCAATTTACAATGTGATGTACCGAGCTCGCATTTAAAAAACACGATATGTAATTCGTCAAATAAACGAAAAATTATTTTCGCTAAAAATAATCAACAAAACAACAAATATTACCCTCTATAAACCACACATAAACTTTTACCTACCCAATACCGTATATAGCATACTTTTGCGCAAAAGATAAGGGCAAAAATGATTTTCTTGGGTATAATTTGCAATTACTAGCTAAGAAATAGTAATAATTATAATAACTTACCTAACTTAGCGTTAGGTAAGTTAATTATATTGAGCAAGAAATTTTAAGATAATTTTTTCTAACTTTGCAGCACCAATTGGTGCGCTTTGTTTTGTGTGCTCGTGGCTAATGTTCTCATCGCTCATGCCTGCAGCCATATTTGTAATGACTGATATTGCACAGCATTGCAGCCCCATGAATTTGCCTAAAATCACTTCAGGAACTGTCGACATGCCCACAGCATCTGCGCCCAAAATTTTGAGCATTTTTATCTCTGCTGGCGTTTCAAAGTTAGGGCCAGAATACCAAGCATACACCCCCTCATTTAAAGGGATGTCTAATTCAGCAGCCACCTCTTTTAGCTGCTCACGAATGCTAGGCTCATAAGCCTGTGTCAAATTTACAAAGCGCTTATCTGTAGGCTCGCCAATTAAAGGGCTACGACCAGAATAATTGATGTGATCATTTATCAACATCAAATTGCCAGGCGGATTTTCAGGCAAAAAAGAACCTGCAGCATTGGTGACAAACAAAAGCTCTACTCCAAGGCCATGCAATACTTCAATTGGTATACGCATAGCGCTCGCATCACCATTTTCATAATAGTGTGCGCGTCCACCTAAAATGGCTACTTCCACGCCTTGCAGCTTGCCAATGACTAATTTTGGATTGTGGCCCGAAACACCTGCATGGGGAAAGCCCGGCAGGTCAGAATAATCAATATGAACGCCTTCAACACTCTCTGCCAAATGCCCAAGCCCAGAGCCTAAAATAAAACCAACCTTAACGCGGCGATCGCCAATCTTTTCTTTAATGACGTGCAATGCTTCTTCACTAGACACTTTATCGACCTTTCACATAAGGAACACCAGCAGCTGCTGGCGGCGTTGCCTTGCCCACAAACCCAGCCAAAATAAAGACGGTCAGTAGATAAGGAATAGAGCTTTCAACAAACTCTACAATGGTTTTTAAAACAGCACTTTCAAATTCAATATTACCCTGAATTTGATATCCAGCCGCCTCAACAAAGCCAAATAACAAACACGCGCCAAGCGCTTGTACAGGGCGCCATTTTGCAAATATGAGAGCCGCTAAAGCAATAAAGCCTCGATTAGCGGTCATGCCATCATTGTAGCCTGCCGATTGCGCAATCGATAAAAACGTACCGCCAATACCGCACAAAATGCCGCCAATTATGAGCGCTGAAAATCTAAGTTTAGCCACACTAATGCCAGCCGTATCTACCGCATGAGGCGCTTCACCAACTGCGCGCAACCGTAGACCAAACCTTGTGTAATACATTACAAAATAGGTCAGCGGCACACACGCCAAGGCCACATATACAAGCAAACTTTGCCCCGAAATAACAGAAGCATAAAACGATCCTAAATCATTATGAAACGGCAATTGCACACCGCCAAAACGTTCATGCGCACTCAAGCCCGGCGAACTACCAGCCGTATTAAACAATGTATCACCCAGTAAAAATGCAATACCAATTGCAAGCATGTTTAAGGCAACACCAACTATCATTTGGTTGCCACGAAGAACGATGGCAGAAAAACCATGTATAATTGCAAAGGAAACAGAAGCTAATATGCCAATAAATAAGCCCATCCATGCGCTAGAATAAATAGAAGCGGCAGCAGCGGCAGCAAATGCCGCAATTAGCATCTTGCCCTCTAAGCCAATATCAACAACGCCAGAGCGTTCTGCATAAAGCCCAGCAAGACACGCTAGCAGCAATGGCGTTGCAACGCGCAAAGTGGCACCCAAGACCTGAATAATAATATCAATATCCATTTAAGCGCCCTTCCCTTTTTTTAAAAAATCAAAAAGACCAACCAAAGGCCAGCGCACCAAATTCTCCATACCGCCAACAAATAAAATAACCAGCGCCTGAATAATGACGATCATTTTTGAAGGAATGTCTGGCATTTCAAATGCGAGCTCTGCGCCGCCCTGAAATAGAACGCCAAATAACAACGCCGCCAACGCCACACCAAATGGATGCGATCTGCCCATAAGTGCAACAGCAATACCGGTAAAACCAGCGCCCTCAACAAAACCAAGCGCCAACCTATGTTGCTGGCCAAGCACTGCGTTAGTAGCCAGCAAGCCAGCTAAGCCGCCAGAAATAAGCATAACAACAACAATAATTTTAAAACTTGAAACACCCGAA